>CBEVZO010000177.1:0-6860 GCA_965554365.1 uncultured Anaerolineae bacterium | reverse complement strand
CGGCGACGCACTGCCACCTCATGATGTCCACACCCCGCCACCGCGCCGAGGTCCGGCGGACGCAAGGGGTGATTCGCGGGCAGGATCAACTCTGTCGCGACCATATCCTCGCCCATCATGCGCACATGCTGCCAGAGTGCGACTGGCGCACGAATTTCAATCGCATCGTCGCCGATGGGTTGCGTGTGTTCAATCATGATCACCGCGTTGTAGTCATCGGGGAACGGCGCACCCGTATTGACCGGAAATGCCGCGTCCGGCACGCTGAGCCGCACCGGACGTGTCTCCGTCGCGCCGAGGGTATGCAAAGCATGTACCGCGTAACCATCCATCGCAGCCGCATGAAAGTGTGGCGAACTGATCCGTGCGTAGACAGGCTCCGCAGTCACACGTCCCAATGCCTCGTCCAGCCCCACAGATTCGCCGGGCAGCGAATCGGCTTTGCCAGCGGACTCCAGCGCCACATGTAAACGGGCACGCGCTTCGTCCAGCGGAATATCTTCCAGGTAAATGTTACGCTCAGCCATCAGAACAGCACCACCTCTCCCGCTGCACCCTCACGTAAACCTGTGGTATTCAGCGGCACTTTCAGCAGTCCGTCCGCGCCCACCAGTGTGAAAACCAAATTACTTTTGCCGAACACCGGCTCCGCCCATAACTCGCCGTCGCGCTCAAACACGCGCACCGGGACATGATCCTCACGCCCCGCTGCCGACGGTACATTCGCCGCCAACCGCACAGGAACACGGGTCCGGCGCGGTTCATCGGCTCCCAGTAGCTTCGCAATCGCAGGAACACCGAACAGCGTGAACATCACCAACGCTGACACCGGGTTCCCCGGCAGACCAATCACCGGCTTACCATCCACCACCGCCAAAATCGTCGGTTTACCGGGCCGCGCCGCAACGCCGTGTACCAGCACACCCGGCTGCCCCATGCGGGTGATCGTATCCGCTGTCATGTCACGCACGCTGACGCTGCTGCCCGCCGTGACCACAATCAAATCCGACTCCGGGAACACCTCCGTCAGCCGCGCATAGAGCGCATCCGGTTCATCACGCACAATGGGGTGAATCCGCGCATCGGCTCCGGCACGTTCGCACAGCGCCCAGATCGTGCTGCTGTTGATGTCGCGTATCTGCCCAATCTGTAGCTCTGATGTTTCCGGCGGCACTAACTCATCGCCCGTCGAGAACAAGTCCACGCGCGGCCTGCGCACAACCGGGATACCGTCCGCCAAACCCAACGCCAGTAGCGCCCCCACATCTTGCGGCTGGACACGATGCCCGGCAAGCAAAATCACCTCGCCGGGAGTCACATCTTCGCCCACCTGGATCACGTTTTCGCCGGACGCCACCGGGCGCAGCACTTCGATTTCGCCGTCATTCACCGGCTGCGTGTGTTCAACCATCACCACCGCGTCGGCGCTATCGGGAACCATACCGCCCGTGTGGATCAACACCGCCGTGCCCTGCGCCACATCCACCGTTGCACGCTGGCCCATCGGCACTTCGCCCGCCACATGCAAATAGGCAGGCAGCGCATCCGACGCCCCGAACGTATCCGCCGCCCGCACCGCATACCCGTCCACTGACGAGCGCCGGAACGCGGGCAAGGCTTCACGACTGGTCACCGCCGCCGCCGTAATCCGCCCCAATGCCTCCCGCGTGCTTACATGTTCCACCGGTGGACGGTGTGTCACCTGTGCCCACCAGTGCGCGCGCGCCTCATCGGGCGGCAGTACATTAAAGAATTCAGCCATAAGTTTCGCCCTGATCATTCAAACTTCAACCGCACAAGAAACAGGCGCTGCTCACACAACGCCTGTAGATTTTACCAAAATCTGCGCCGGGAACCCGGCACGAACCTCAAATCAGTTCCAGAAAATACGCAGCATACCCTGCGGCGTTGAGCGCCAGCATGATCAATAGTCCCAGCATCACGCCGCCACGACCAGAACCGCCACCCTTTGCTTCGATCTCAGCGGGAATCAGCGCGTAATACTTCGCGTGGGCCGGATCAATAGCGGGAGCCGCTTTCGCTTGTTTTGCCTGTTTCGCCTTTTTGCTACGCTTGTCGCTTTTTGTCTCCGCAGCAGACTTGGCCGGTTCCTCGTCTAAGAAACTATCGTCATCCTCATCAAACGAGAAGTTGAGATCATCATCTTCTGCATCCCCACCAAACAGTGCATCATCGGGTTCATACACCGTCGCACTGCCGAAATCCTCATCTTCAGTCCCATAATCATCGTCGAACAGGCTGCCAGTCCCAGACTCCGGGGCAGCGTGGTCGGTTGCGCTGGGAGTCTCATCATACAGACTATCCCCGTCAAACAGATCACCCGGTTCCGCTGCTTCGGTCACGTCCAGGCCACTATCCGAGCTATCGAAGTCCGCAAACGCATCACCGCCCGCAGCAGCAGTATCGTCGTCACCTACCCCCCCGCTCGAAAGACCAACATTAGGGCTATCCCATGCAGGTTCGGCATCACTCCCAAACACATCACCACCGAACCCCCCGGATGCCGCGTCGGTCGCTGCGGGGGCTTGCGCCTCTGGTTCGCCTGGCGTCTCATCACCCAACATATAATCGGTTCCACTAAAGGGGCCGGGAGCATCATCTGTAAAAGGAGAAGAAAGCGCATCAGCAGCGGGTTCAGCTTCTGGCGCGGCGGGTTCCTCATCATTTTTGATGTTTAGATTCTGCACCCAGTCGTCGTATTCCTGCGGCGACGGTGTATCGACATCTTTCCCACTGCCGAGTGTGGCATGTGCATCACTCGCGGCCCAATCTACGCTCGTGGCGGCAGCAAGCGGATCGCGGTCTGGTCCACTGGGCGCTGCCACAGGTTGATCCGGTGTGGCAAACATGGGCTGCGTCGATTCATCGTTGAGCCAATCCAGAGTTTCGTCGGCGGCAGTACTCCCCGATGAAAAGCTATCTGGTGCAGGGAATTCTGTGGGCGCATCACCCACCAACGAATCGCCCGAAGACCCTCCAAATTCCGCACCAATCGGCTGCGACAACGCCTCTGCTCCTATGTCATCTTCCGGTGTTGGCATGGTATCCCAATCCAACGTGGAAAACGGTGAAGCGTCGTCATCAGTCACCGCCAGTGGCATATCCGACGGCATAGACGGCTCCTGCGGCGTGCTGGCGGCAGGAGTTTCGTCTGGCGCACGGGCCGCAATCTGCTGCTTGACCTTCTCCAACCCTTTGCGGGCGCGGTCGTTGTTAGGGCTGATTTCGAGTACGTTTTCCAGGCAAATCTGCTGCTCTTCCACCGTTTCGACCAACGCACTCAAATAAAGCCATGCCTGCTCGTGGCGTTCATCCTTATCCACGATATCCATCAACAGGTTGCGCGCTTCATCTCTACGCCCAGCCTTAAATGCTGCCACTGCTTGTTTGAATTGATCGTCTTGTCCGGTCATGTCGGCCACTCTCACCACTCGCCATCAAAACACAACGTACACCGGGTACGCGTCCCAGTGTACGTATGATACCACAGGCCTAACAATTCAGAACAGCGGCGTTGTTAGTTAGAATAGGCCTACAATGTTGCCGTCTTCGTCAATATCCACGTTCATATACGCTGGCCGTGTTGCGAGACCAGGCATCGTACTCATCGCGCCCAGCAGCGGATACACGAACCCCGCCCCCACACTGGCACGCACTTCGCGCACCGGAACGGTGAAGCCCGTCGGTACACCCTTCAATGCCGGATCATGACTGAGACTGAGATGCGTCTTCGCCATACAGATCGGCAGCTTCCCAAACCCGGCCTTCTCATAAGTCGCGATCTGTTCCTCAGCCAGTGGCTCGAAGGTCACGCCATCCGCGCCGTAGATTTCTTTTGCGATATGCTCGATCTTCTTCTTGATCGGCCAGTCCAGCGGATACAGGAACTTGAAGTTGCTCGGCTGCTCGCACGCCGCAACGACGGCTTCGGCCATTTCCTCCGCGCCTTTGCCACCATCGGCCCAATGCGTACTCTTGACCGCTGCAAACGCGCCTTGCTCCTCGGAATATTTCCGTACCATTTCCATCTCAGCGGGGGTGTCAGCAACAAAACCATTAACACACACCACCACCGGGATACCAAAACGCAGCGCATTCTTGATATGCACACCCAGGTTGCCCAAACCCGCTTCGAGCAGCCCGAGATTTTCTTCGGTGTACTCTTTAGCCAGCTTCGCCCCAGGCGACACTTTCGGACCGCCGCCGTGCATCTTCAATGCGCGCACCGTCGCCACCAACACCACCGCATTCGGGATCAACCCAGAGTAACGGCACTTGATGTCGAAGAACTTTTCCATGCCGATGTCTGCGCCAAAGCCGCTTTCCGTGACCACATAATCGGCCATCTTGAGCGCGATCTGGTCGGCAATGATGCTGCTATTGCCATGCGCGATATTGGCAAACGGACCAGCATGAACCAACGCAGGTTGCCCTTCGAGTGTCTGCATCAGCGTGGGCATCAGCGCGTCACGCAGCAACACCGTCACTGCACCGGCTACACCCAAATCTTCCAGGCTGATCGGCTGGCCCTTTTTATCCATCGCAAAGACCACACGGCCCACACGCTCACGGAGATCGCGCAGGCTGCTCGACAGGGCAAGAATCGCCATCAGTTCGGACGCCACCGAAATATCGAAACCTGTTCTGCGCGGGAAAATCGGGCTAGGCGAGCCGTCCTTCATTTTGTCGTCGCCAAAACCTACCTCGATCTGGCGCATGGTGCGGTCACACACATCCACCACGCGGTTCCAGGTAATCGTTGCCGGATCAACATCCAGACGCCGGTCAATGCCCCGGCGCGCAAGCGCTTCATCGCTCTGGCGGCTTTCGTGGTATATACGCGTGTCAATCGCCGCCGCAACCAGGTTGTGAGCAACAGTAATCGCGTGGATATCGCCAGTCAAATGGAGGTTGAAGTCCTCCATTGGGATCACCTGGCTATAGCCACCACCAGCAGCTCCGCCCTTGATGTTAAAGGTCGGTCCCATGCTCGGTTGACGAATGCAAGCTACAACATTTTTGCCCAACTCCGACCCCATCGCCTGGACCAGACCAAGCGAGGTGGTAGTCTTACCTTCGCCCAGTGGCGTCGGTGTAATGGCTGTCACGTCAATATATTTGCCTTGCGGGCGATCTTTGAGTTTGTCGAGTATAGAGAGGTGAATTTTGGCCTTATACTTGCCATGTAGGTCGAGATCATCTTCGGTCAGTCCTAGTTTTGCCGCAATTTCAAGAATTGGGCGCACGTCGGCAGCCTGTGCGATCTCGAGATCGCTGGGAACGATTTTTGTCATGGTTATCAATCTCCACTAATTAAACAAATTAAATCTCAAATCTTTACCTTCACGCGGTAGTGAAACAGCGCACGCGCGCATTACGCCATCTCACTACAGCGTCTGATACCCTTTACCGTACATTTTACTGCACACTAGTTACTGTACACTGAAACGCAAACGCTCACCAATCAAGCCGACTGGTGAGCGCAGTAGAAACAAAATGATTCGGCAAGCAACAATGTCAGTATGTTGTTGTTTTAGTCGTCAAGAATCCCCATGTCCAGGGCTTCGTCGTACCCCACACGATCCGCGTCGTCAGCGTCAATCGCCGCCGCCATATCGCTCAATTCATCTGGATCAAACAAAGAGTCCGCCGTCGTTTCATCCACCGACTGCCCAAAGAGCGCATCCAGGTCCATATCGCCCACCGGCTCCAGAATGGGATCAACTGCGGGTTCTTCAACCACAGGCGGGGGTGTAGGTTCGGCGCGCGCAGCGCGGGCGGGCCTGGATTTAGCGCGCGGCTTTGGCGCAGGCTCAACCTCTGGTTCTTTTTCCTTGGGCGGGGGCAACGGCTCGAACTGGCGCGTTTGATACGCCGACTCTCCGATCACATCAATCAATTGGTGTGCGGCCTGCCGTCCATACAACATCACGGCTGCCATCGCGCGATGATTAGCCTCAAACACCAGGAACATCAGGTAATGAATACCCAATCCCAGGCCGTACACATCAAGGCGCTCGCCATTGTAATAGTACATCGCCCAGGCATCACCGCCCACCAATGGACTGATTTCGGCCACACGCGCATTCACCGGCCCCAGAATCGCTGCCATCGACTCGCGATCAATGTAGCCCGTCGCGCCTTGCTCAATCAACACACGCCCCGACCTATCGGCCAGGATCACTGCCATCGCCCCCACATCACGCACCAAACCACTGATCACGTTCCGGATATCATTGATATCCAACGACGGCAACAGCCCGTAATCAATTTCTGGCGCGGCAGCACCGACTTCGGCAGTCACAGCCGATTCACCATCCAACGCGATCCGCAACCCGCGCAAAAATGGTTCGGCTACTGGACGCATAAAATACTGAAACGGCGATTGCTGGATGGTTTCATCATCCAACTGCGGATCGCCTTCTTCAGCCAAAATGATCACGGGCGATCCTAGCGATTCATGACTGACATGATTCGCTAGCTCAATCCCGTGCATCTCGCCTGGAACATGGTACGCTGTCACCACCAAATCGATGGTGGAATTAGTGACTTCTGCGAGCGCATCATCGGACGTCGGCACTTCCACCATAATTGACTGGCGGTTGAGCAGCGCCAACGCACCACGCACGATACGCACAACTTCACCTGTCGCATCAACAACGACAATACGAGGGACCGATGGCATGGTTCTCTACCTGTTTCTCACAGAAATTAGACGCTGGAAGCTACGTGGTTTCAACCGCCGTAGAGGAAAGCGTCAAGCGACCAAAGGGAGCCGGTGTTGCGCTCGTGAAAGCCAGGCCACCGGCTCGCAACCTGGTGCAGTTTCCTGCACGTTT
>CBEVZO010000176.1:0-6911 GCA_965554365.1 uncultured Anaerolineae bacterium | reverse complement strand
TTTGTTGCGCTGGCGCTCAACGAAAATTATGGAGAGGGGGACTTGATCACGCGCCGGATACTCACGCGCCGATGCTGCGCAGAAGCGTTTGGGGCGGGGGTTGGGGCCATCAGGCGCGATTCGATCCACATAAGACGTATGATGCGCCCGTGAACGCTGCGGGCGCTGTTGCGTTGAATCTCGCTTGCGGCTATGATGAGCCAGACTTTTCTATTGATTGCTGACCCATGATTAAGGAGTACGCCATGCCGAAGCAACAACATGATGATCACGATGCGGGCCGGGTCACGCTCGGCATTGACCTCGGCGGAACCAAGATTCTCGCGGCGGTAGTGGATGCGCAGGGCCAGGTGACCGGCATTGCCAAGCGCAAGACCAAAGGTGAGCGCGGCGTGGATGCGGTGATTGACCGTATCGCGGGGGCCGCAGAAAAAGCTGTTGCGAGTGCAGGTCTTGCTATGGACGCGGTAGTTGTAGCGGGCGTTGGCGTGCCAGGGGTGGCGGATCATCACACGGGCGTGGTGGAGTTTGCGCCGAATCTGCCGGACTGGACGAACATCCCGTTGGGGGCGCGTTTGCAGGAGATGCTTAACGTGCCGGTGTTTGTCGAGAACGATGTCAACGCGGGCACGTATGGCGAAGCGGCTGCCGGGGCCGCGCGAGATTATCGCTCGGTCGTGGGCGTGTTTCCGGGCACGGGCATCGGCGGGGGCATTGTGCTGGATGGGCGGCTGCATCGCGGCGCGCGTAACGCGGCGGCGGAGATCGGGCACATGGTCATGCAGATCGACGGGCCGCTGTGTGGCTGCGGGCGACGTGGCTGCATCGAGGCATTGTCGGCACGCACGGCGATTGATCGCGATATCTGGGGCGAGGTGCGCGGAGGGCGTGACAGTGTGATCACGGAGTTGGTGGGCGCTGGGGGGCGGATCACCAGCGGGACGATTGCGCGGGCGCTAGAAGCGAACGATCCGGTGGTGGTGGACGTGATGGAGCGTGCCTCGTATCACCTGGGGGTGTTTACGGCGGCGCTGGTGAACGCGCTCGACCCGGAGTGTATCGTCTACGGCGGCGGACTGGTTGAGGCGTGCGCTGACTTCATGCTGCCGATCATCCGTGAGGCGACGTACCGCTACCTGATCCGCCCGGTGTATCCTGACGATCTGCCGATCCTGGAGGCGGCGTTGGGCGACAACGCGAATATTATCGGCAGCGCGATGCTGGCCCAGGCAAGTCTGCGGGAGCGGCTGGCGGCGGAGTAGGGCGCTTTTTGCAGTGGTGGATCAAGATGATGGCTGAAGGGCGGTGCGGTGCGCATCGCTTTTTTGCGTGGCTGAGCTATAATGCCGCCGGGCGAGGTCGGTGGCGGATCGGCTGCGTGGGCGGCGCACTGCCGAATTCGCCAAATCCGACGCGCCTGCTATAATCGTGCGGTATGGTGTTTTGTCCGCAAATACATGACGATGCTGCTGCAACCGCAAGGGGCTGTATGACGTTTCGTTTTACAGTAGATGCTATACACGGCAAAGCACGGGCGGGCGTGTTCCATACCCCTCATGGCCCGTTACATACCCCAGTGTTTGCGCCGGTGGGCACGCAGGCAACCGTCAAAGCCCTCCAACCGCGCGAACTCACGGAGATGGGCGCATCGCTGGTTCTGGCGAACACCTACCATCTCCACCTGCGCCCTGGCGACGAGTTGATCCGCGATCTTGGCGGACTGCATGCGTTCATGGCCTGGGACGGTCCGATTCTCACGGATTCGGGCGGTTTTCAGGTGTTCAGCCTGGGCGAGACGAACAAAATTGACAACGACGGGGTGACGTTCAAAGATCACCTCGCTGGCTCGTTACATCGCTTCACGCCGGAAGTCTCGATCCGCATCCAGCATAACCTGGGCGCGGACGTGATCATGGCCTTCGACGAATGTCCCACTCCCGATGACCGCGATTATGTCACGCGCTCCCTACAACGCACGCATCCCTGGCTCGCGCGCTGCGCGGAAGAACACGCGCGTAGTGGTGATCCGGCACGGCAGGCGTTATTTGGCATTGTGCAGGGCGGCATCTTTCGTGATCTGCGCGCGGAGTCGGCAGAATTTGTGTCGGGCTTCGATCTACCGGGTTACGCGATTGGCGGCTTGGCGGTTGGTGAGAGCAAAGCCGCGATGTACGAAACCCTCGATTTCACGACGCCTCTGCTGCCGGCAGACAAGCCCCGTTACCTGATGGGCGTGGGTAGCCCGGAGGATTTGGTACATGCGGTGGCGCGCGGCGTGGATATTTTCGACTGTGTGCTGCCGACGCGTATCGCGCGTAACGGGGCCGCCATGACCCGCGCAGGCCGCATTAATATGCGTAATTTGCAGTATGCCGACGATCCGCGCCCGGTCGAGGAGGGCTGTACGTGCTACACCTGCACGACCTTCTCCCGCGCATATGTGCGGCATTTGGTCAAAGCCTCCGAGATTCTGGGGCATCAATTGCTGAGCATCCATAATGTGCATCTTCTGCTCACGCTGATGCGTGAGATGCGTGCCGCGATTTGTGACGGCACATTTCTGGACTATGCAGCGGCGTTTATGGCCGCGTATCACCCGGTCGAATCGCAGCAAGACGCGACCGCGATCCCACTACCGACAGAGTAGTGCGGGGGTGGTTTAACTAACCACTAATCACTTTCAACTTGAGTCTATAGGAAATACCTTTTGGGGAGTGTAAAACCGTTTGCCCCTCCCTAAATCCCTCCCCGCAGGCGGAGAGGGACTTAACCCACAACCTGACTCCCCCTCTCCGCCGCGTGGAGAGGGGGCTGGGGGGTGAGGTAAACTAACTTGAAAGGATTGCTGTTGGACCTGCTAAAAGCGCTCATTTTGGGCATCTTGCAAGGGGCCACAGAATTTCTGCCGATTTCTAGTTCCGGCCATCTCGTGCTGGTTCCCTGGTGGCTGGGTTGGGATAAGCCGCCGCTGGTGTTCGACGTGGTCGTTCACCTGGGCACGTTGGTGGCGGTGTTGATGTATTTCTGGCGCGACTGGCTGACTCTACTGCAAGCCGGATTCCGCGTACTACAAAAACGTACCTTGTCTGATCTAGAACCTGATGCACGCTTGCTCTTGTTGTTGGTGGTGGGCACGCTTCCCGCTGCCGTGATCGGAGTGCTGCTCGAAGCTGTGTTTGAGGCGGCTTTTGCTGAACCGCGCGCTGCGGCAGCATTTTTGCTGTTGACTGCGGCGCTGTTGGTGTTCAGCGAACGGCGCTATACCGCCCACCGCACACTGCACGACCTGACGCCTGTTGATGCCCTGATCGTTGGGGTGACACAGGCGTTTGCAATTTTCCCCGGTATCTCGCGCTCCGGCAGTACCATCGCCGCAGGGATCACACGGGGACTTTCGCGCCCGTTGGCGGCTCGTTTCAGCTTTCTGCTGGCGACGCCGATCATTATGGGCGCGGGGGCGAAACAGGTACTCGACGTGTTGATCGGCGATGTGACTGTCGGTCGCGATCTCGTCGGGGCACTGGGTGTAGGGTTTGTGGCGGCGGCAGTGGTCGGGTATGCGAGCATCTGGTTCTTGATGCGTCTGATTCAGGCGCGACGATTGTACGGTTTTGCAGCGTATTGCGCGGTGTTTGGAACGGTGAGTCTGCTGGTGGCCCTCTTCATGTGAAAGGGGGAGCATGAAGCAGGCAACACGGAACGCCAAACGTACATTGGTGGTGTTGGGGTTTGCGCTGGCAAGCTGCCGGGGGCCGGTACTTTCGCCCACAGCTTCGCCTCAGGCGGTGCATGTGCGGATGTTGGCGACGACGGCAACCTACCCGCTGCTGCAAGACTGCGCCGCCGCCTATCAACCAGTGGGGCAGTTGCTCGCCATTGACGCGGCAGCCGCAGGGTGGGCAACCATCTACGCGCGCGTGCAGGCGGGCGATGTGCCGTATGCCTTCACGACCGCACTAGCTCCTGAGACACCATTATGGGCCACACAGATTGGATGGGACGGCATCGCAATTATCGTCCATGCGGCGTTGCCGATCACGGTGCTGACGCGCGACGAGCTACGCTTGATCTACCAGGGGCGTACTGCGTCCTGGTCCGCGCTGGATGCGGGCAACGTGCCGGTGACGGTGGTCAGTCGTGAGGATGGCGCGGATACTCGGCTGGCATTCGAGGCGCTGGTGATGGATGGTCGGCGCACGACGCCCGGCGCACGGTTGGCGTTGTCCAGTGCGAGCGTGGTCGAGCTGGTCGCGGAAACGCCGGGGGCGGTGGGCTATGTGAGCATGTCGTTTGCGGACGAGCGGGTGCGCGTGGTCGCGCTAGAAGACGCCGCCGGAGGCGATGCGCAACTCCCCACGCCGGAGACAGTGAGCGCAGGGAACTATTCGCTGCGTGTGCCGGTGTTGGTGGTGGGTCAGGTCGCGCCAGAGCCGGGCAGCGTCTACTATGAGTGGTTCGCGTGGATGCAAAGCCAGCCGGGGCAGATGGTGATCGGTGCGCGGTATGGCATGGTACTGCCATGAGCAAGTGATCCGCTATGGCCTGTGCTGCGTATAACAACAGTGTGGGATTGCGTAAGGGAATGGGAAACTCTAACGCAATTCTGGTGAAACAAGTTTCTGCATATTTGTGAGTTTAGCGTATAATAGAATTGTCGATTCGAACGTTGAAGCCGAAATTTCTGTATAAGCCATTGCATCAGGTGCTTACATATAATAAGGAAGACTGGAGAAAAAAACATATGAAGAACCGTCTATTAGTTTTGTTGATCGTCCTCGCGTTGTCTGCGGTTAGCGGTCTGGGTATCGCGGCGGCGGACGGCGGCACGCAGCTCAAGGCCGTGACGGACGGCGCAGTGACACTCTACGCGTCGGCAGATGCCGGGGCCGAAGTTGTCGCCGAGTTGGATGCGTACAGCGTGGTGAACGTGCTGGCGACCGATGACACTGGCGCGTGGTTTGAAGTGGACGCGCACGGCGACACCGGTTGGGTGCTGGCGAGCGATGTGATCGTGATGGACCTGCCTTTGCTGGCAGCCCAATCCTATGTGAATGCTGACGAAGGCGCGACCGCGCTCTACGGCTCCCCGATCCTGGGCGAAGATTACTTGATGGCGCTGGACAACGGCACGGTTGGTACCGTGCTGGCGACGCGCGGCCAGATGGTGTTGGTTGAAACAGCTTACGGCATGGGTTGGTCGGTTGCTACGGCATGGACCGCCATGCCTGAGGGTGCGTATCAGGCGATTGTGAGCCTGGGCCGCGCTAACGAAATGGGCGTTTTCGAGAACCCGGTGGCCGGTGCAGAATTGGCCGGTACGGTTCCGGAAGGCGATGTCGTGTGGGTGATGGGCGCTGTCACTGACGAATGGGTCGATGTCATGGGTGCGGTGTCGGGTTACGCGCTGGTCACAAACCTGGTGATGCTGCCTGAGGTCTATGTGGATGCGGCAGTCGCCGGGCGCGCGCAGCCTGCGCTGTTCAGCACAGCCGATTTCGCTGCGGAGACAGTGACCGCGATTGACGAAGGCACGACGCTGGTTTACATCGGTGAAGTTGATGATTTCTGGACCGAAGTCTACCACCCCATGTACGGCACGAGCTACATCCAGACGCAGAACGTCGGCCCGATGTACTACCTCGCGACCGTTGGTCAGGCGGGTTCGATTGTGCGCCAGGGTCCCAACGACAACACGTACAACGCAGTGGCGCAGTTGGCTGCTGGTTCGACCGTGATCGTCAAGGGCAAAACCGACGCCGGTGCGTGGATTCAGGTTGTGCTGCCGTTTGACGCCGTGACCTACGGCTACAATGGCGTCGAAGGCTGGATGCGCGACTATCTGTTCGTCGATGTCTACGGCGACACCGACCTCGACGTGGAAATGCTGAACGTCACCGAGTAGTGTTTGCGCTCGGCAAGTGAATAGTCTCACCCCTCCCGGTCTGTGTGATGCGCAGGCCGGGTGTTTTTGTGTGGAATGGACAGTGATCGAGTTGCAGCGGAAACCGCGTGTCTAGTGCTGAGTGGGGATGCCTCATGTGGCGAAATCTTATGTTACACATTCTGCTGATCACAGTGATCTGCGCGGCGGGCATCGGCGCACAGTCTCTCGCGGCGCAGGATGACGGCGATTTCCCGCGCACGGTGATCGACGACAGCGGCGCAGATGTGCGTATCCCCGCATATCCGGCGCGTGTGGCGGTGATCGGGGCGGTTCCGGCGCTGGATGTGGTGCTTGTGCCGGGCGCGGTCGTGCAGCTTGATCCGGCGGATGATCTCGGCGCGGTAGACTGGGCGGATCAGCGGATCGGGTTGCTCGTGCTGCCGGACCTATACGCGACGGCGTATCCGGCGTGGATTGAGTCCGCAGCGGCGGCGGGCGTGCCGGTGTATCGCACGGCGGCGATCACGAGCGTGGATTTGTGGCGTGACGCGGTATTGCGGCTCGGCGCGGCTACCGGGCGGGATCGTGCGGCGCAGTGGGCAGTCGTGCAGTTTGACGTGATCGCGTGGGCGGTGCGTGGGTGGGTGGGCGAGCGCGATCCGGTGCGCGTGTTGGTGCTGACCCCGGAAGCGTATACGGTGGGGCAGGGCGTGCTGCTGACCGACCTGATCGCGTTGGCGGGCGGGATTAACGTGGCGGCGGAGGCGGGCTATGCGGATGTCCGGCAGATCGACGACGTGGCGATGCGTGCGTTGGCTCCCGACGTGATACTGCTCACACCCGCGTGGGGTGCAGAGGGTCGCGCGGCACTGTTAGGTAACGCGGCGTATGCGGCGATTCCCGCAGTCGCGACGAGACGTGTGAGCGTGTTGCCGTTCGACGCGACGCGGATTGCGCATCCGGGGGCGGCACTGATCGTGTTGGCGGTGTTGCTGTGGCGGTGAGTCGCGCTGGTCAGCGGTCCTTC
>CBEVZO010000175.1:0-6993 GCA_965554365.1 uncultured Anaerolineae bacterium | reverse complement strand
ACGGCTGATCCTCGCGTTTGTAGCTGATGAACACGTCGTAATTGGGCATAAACGGCGTCCCCCCGTGAGTTGCGTGCTGATGGGACCATTATACCCGGATTCAGGCGGGTGTATGGCCTTGGGCGCAGCAGAGCAACGCCCCTACCGATATACGTCGCAATCGCTGCGCACGCCGCGCGGAATCTGTAACCCGTGCGGGAACTCGATCAGCGGGCCGAGGGGGACCGGCTGGTAGAGGCTCTGGTCCCACGACCACAGCACGAAGTGGATGTGTGCCCCGGTCGCGTAACCCGTCGCGCCCGCCACGCCGATAATCTGCCCCGCGTCTACGGTCCCGACCTCGACCCACTCAAAATCCGGCAGCGTTTCATCATCCAACCGCCAGAGCATGAGCGTGCCGATCACGTCCAGATGCCCGTAGACCGTACTCGTGACGTCATCAGCGGCGATCACACGCGCCGTAAAGCCCGTGTCGATTAGCTGCTCCGGCGTGCCGAACCGCTTGAGGTAGACGGTTCCGGCGTGCGCGGCATACACCGGTTGATCGAACGTGCCCACCGGCGTCAGCGCGGCGAAATCGACGGCGAAGCGGTTCTGCGGCGTGCTGTGGTGATAGCCCCACGAGATCACCCAATCCTCGGTGCAGTCGAAGGGTAGCAGCAGCGGGAGCGGCGCTTCGGGCACGCCCGGCGCGGGGATGTCGGGATCGGGGGGGATGCGTCCCGCCAGGGCACGCACGATGTCGGGCAGATCGCGCGTTTGTGCGGAGCCGAGCAGCAGCCAGCCGCCAGGATTGCGCACATCTTCGGGGATGAAGAGGTCGAGGTAACGCGCGCTCAACGCCGCCGAGTCGCGCACCGTCACATTGCCGTCGCCGTGATCGAGTACAATGCGGCGGTCAACCGGATCAGACGCGCGGAGTGTGCCCTCCGGGATGGTCAGCGGCCCCACAAGATTGGGCGCGAAATGTTCCAGCGGGCCGAGAGTGACCGGCTCAGCACCGTTCAGGGGCACGCCATAGATACCATGCGCATCAAACACAACCGCCCACCACGCATCGGGACTCGCCGCATCCACAGCCACCATCTCCGGCCAGCCGGCGATCACCGGGCCACTCTCCACACCGAGATCCACAATCAGCGGAACCTCGAAGCGCTCCAGTGGCGCACCGTTTGCGTCCGTCGCGGCGATGTGGAACGCACGATCATCGTCCGCGCGCGTGACGGTGATATGCGTCGGCGTCTCGACCGTCGCATACGCGATTTCCAGCGTGACGCCTGTCTCCGGCAGCGGGAATATGCCTTGCGTGGTCGGGGTGATCAGCAGGGTGTCGTGCGGTGGATTGTCTTGGGCGTGAGTGGAGACAGGCGCGGCGAGCAGCGTCAGCAGGATAAGCAGGATGAGCAGGATGAGCAGTGCCGTCAGCGTGGTTGTGTGAATATGCGCAAGTTTAAGCCCTCTTTCTCCAACGCTTGCGCTGCAAGCGCCTACGCTGGGGAGAGGGGGTTTGGGGGAGAGGGGCCGGTTTTTCCTCACGACACATCCGGTTCCGGCGGTGGCGGTGGTGGTGTGTCGGATTCGGCGTCGCCTTCGTCAACATCTTCGCCAGAAGACGCCGCGTCTGTATCAGCAGGCGTATCATCGACAACATCCGCGTTAACAGACGCATCGTCATCCGAGACATCAAAGCTCGTTGGCGCATAAGCAGAGACATCATATATCGCGGTCGGCGCTTCAGTGACCTCCGCTGGGGGCTGCGTTCCCACGCTCGGCAGATCGGTGAATGTGGGCGCTTCGCTGAGCGCGCCGGGCGGTGGCGCAGCCGGAAACTCTGCTGCCGCGTCCGGTGGCGCGGCAGGCGTGGGGACCGGAGCGGCATCGAAAATCTCATCCAGCGCGGAACCGGGTACGCGCGGTGCGCTGTGGGCTGGGGATGCGCCCGGTAACTGGCTGGCGGGTGGCCCCTGCTGCGCGGCACTCTGCGCGACCTGCGGCCAGATGATATCTACTGCTTGCAGCACGGCGGGATCGCTGGGATTAATCGCGCGCGCCTGCTGCACATACTGCCACGCATCCTGTGGCGTGTCAGCCAGATTCGCCAGTTGGAGCCACGCGGCGAGGTTGCGCGGCTGTCCCTGCAACACACGCGAGAAATGCTGCCGCGCTTCCTCGCGCCGTCCACCGAGGGCCGCCTGCACGCCCATGTTGTAATACATTGCCACGTCGCCGCTTGCCGCTTGGGACTGTGGCGCATGTGGCGCACTGCCGAATGTGACGGCAGCGGGGGTCGGTTGCAGATCATTGGACACGCTGCGCCCACCGAGATATCCCGCCATTGCGAATACAATCCAGAAAATGACGGCGAGTGGGAACAGGGTATTCGGAGCCAGATAGATGGCGGGCAGACAGGAACACAGCAGGCCATACGACGCAATCACGCCGATACCGATCAGCACACCGTAGCCAATGGCTTGCTCTCGCGTGGCTGCGCGCCGTGCTATGCGTTGTGCCATTATGAAAGTGACTAGCGCCACAATAAACCATTGCATCGCATATTGGATCGTCAACTCCCGACCAAAATCAGACCAGAAACGTTCGCGTTCGGCGTCGAATTTTTCGGGGGTTGTTTCTTCATCGTTGACCGTCTCGAACAGATCCATCGTGCGCTCGCCGATTTCGGCTGGCATAAACGGTGAGACCAGGCACTGCGAGAGCAGCGATAGGATAAAGGACACCCCAAAGATGGTAACGACGCCCATGATCACGCGCCGGTATTGTATGTGTTGGAAACTCATAAAAATAAGCGCAGGAAACCTACCTCCTTGTGGGGTAGGAGGAATGCGCTTGTACTCCTTTCGGTGACAGGGGAGACTGCCCCCACTGAGATTCGGTGTGCTATACTCAACCCATGACAGACATGACACGCACGATCACGCTCAAACTGGACCTGCCGCTGGACCTCGCGCAGCGCACCATTGAAGAATGGCTGGCAGTCTGCAACACGATCAGCCAGGTCGCCTTTGAGCAGGGGTGTATCTCCAACAGTGTGCGCCTGCACAAACTGACGTACAACAAGGTGCGGGCGCGTTTCAGACTGTCTTCGCAAATGACGTGCAATGCGATACGCTATGTTGCCAGCAAGTATGCGACACTCCGCACACAAAAAGTCACCCCCAAACAGCCAGTGATTTTTCGCAAGTTCGCGCTGACGATGCAGCACAAATACGATTTCTCGTATCGGGAAACCGGCTTGAGCATCTCCACGCTTGAGGGTCGCCAGAAGGGCGTGCAATTCAAGCGGGGCAAGTATGCCGACAAGTATGCGGACTGGATATTGGGCGGAGCCACGTTGTACATCCGGCGGGGTTGCGTCTATCTGGCGCAGACGGTCAGCGCCCCCGCGCCGGACACCAAAGCGGCGGGCAACGTGATGGGCATCGACAAAGGCATCACCGTGCTTGCCACCGCGACCACTGGTGCGATGCTCGGTTCCTCGCAGCGCTTTTTTGGTGGTGGACGGGTCAAGCACCGCAAGCGTCACTACCGGCACACACGCGCCGCGCTCCAAAAGAAAAAGGCACAACGCAAGGCACAGAGTCGCAACACGCGCTCTGTCCGCCGCGCGTTGCAACGGTTGTCTGGCCGAGAGCAGCGTTTTATGCGAGATACCAACCATGTCGTCAGCAAAGCCATCGTGCAAGTTGCGATCCAACAGGATATGGCAGTGATCGTCACGGAAGATCTGACAGGCATTCGGCAGCGTGCCAACACACGCGGCAAACGCTTGCGCCAACAGGTCAACGGTTGGTCGTTCGACCAACTGCAACGTTTCCTCACTTACAAAGCGGCAGCCGTTGGCATCATGGTTGAGACGGTTGACCCGCGCAACACATCCCGTGCGTGTGCGCGGTGTGGGTATTGTGATCCGTCGAACCGTCGCCGCCATGCGTTCCACTGTCGCTCCTGTGGGTATCAACTCCACGCTGACTTGAACGCTGCCCGCAACATCCGGCAGCGGTATATCGATACAGGGCAAGCTCTTTGTGTCGATGGGTCGTCCGTCAATCGTCCCTTTTAAGCACCGACCCGTTGGGGTCAGGGGCAAGCCACCAGCCTTGTGCTGGTGGTCATTGACAAAATGCTGATGTGATTAGGGCGGCAGAACGCGTATAATCAAAACACGGCACAAGGCTGTGTTGACATTTGAGATCAAAATCGCCTTGTCCGTAGGTGGAAATGTCAACACTACCAAGGAAAACGGAGTAACATGATGCAACAACACATGATTCGCAGGTGGTTGGTTGCTGGCATGACGCTGGCGCTGTTGGTGACGGTGTTGGCCGCTGGCACTCTGCTGCTTTCTCATCAGACGAAAGGGGTCGCTGAGGCTCAGGGAAACCAACCGGCGAATACGCAGGAACTGTTCGCGCCGTTCTGGGAAACCTGGGACTTGCTGCACGATAACTATGTGGACCCGCTGGACGATGATGCGCTCGTAGAAGGGGCGCAAATCGGGATGCTGCGCGCAGCAGACATGCCCGGTGTCACAATTGAGCTTGAGGTTCCCGACTTAATCGACGCCCCGGCGAACAATGCTGAACGATTTACCCCATTCTGGGAAACCTGGACATTGCTCCACGAAACGTATGGGGATGAATTGGACGATGTCGCGCTTATGGAAGGGGCCATCGTCGGCCTGATCACGACGATTGGTGATCCGCACATGGATTACATGGACCCGGAGACGTTCTCGCGCGTGTTCGGGAGTCTCAACGGCGAGGAATATGAGGGCATTGGTGCGGTGGTGCGCCAGGATGAGGTGACCGGCGGGCTGGAGTTAGTGTCCATTTTCGAAGGCTCACCGGCGGAGCAGGCGGGGTTGCTACCCGGTGACCGGATCGTGATGGTTGAGGGGCAGGACATCACCGATCTTACACAGAGCGAGATTATTTCAATGGTGCGCGGTCCGGCGGACACATTGGTGCGGTTGGGGATTATGCGTCCTGGCGAAGATGAACTGCTCAAATTTGAGGTGCGGCGCGGGCGGATCACTGTGCCCAGTGTCAGCCACGAACTGTTAGACGGTAACATTGGCTACATTCGCTTGAGCCAGTTCGAGTTCAATACCACGATGCAAATGCGTGCGGCGCTCGAAGAAATGGGCGCGGATACCCTCAATGGGTTGATCCTCGATGTGCGCGGCAATCCGGGCGGGTTCCTGTCCACGTCGATTGAGGTTGCCAGCGCCTACATTCCCGAAGGCACGATTGTGGTCGAGCGCGCACCAGACCGCGAAACCGATCATCAGGCGTTGGGTAATGCGATAGCTGTGAATGTGCCGATGGTGGTGTTGGTGGACCAGGGCAGTGCCAGCGCGTCGGAACTAATCGCTGGTGCGTTGCAGGATCATGGCCGCGCGACCATCGTGGGAATGCAGACGTTTGGCAAAGGGTCGGTGCAGACATGGCGTGAGCTTTCCAATGGGGGCGGTATCCGTATCACGATCTCGCGTTGGTACACGCCCAATGGCACGTCGGTCAGCGATGTAGGCATCACGCCCGATATCGTCGTACCCTACGAGCCGGAAGAAATCAGCGGCGATACAGATAATCAACGGGCCGCTGCCGTCGAGATACTGCTCGGTACATATGAGCCAGGCGAACCCGCTGCGGTGGAAGAGTAAGCGCGAATTTGCACGTTTTTTAGCTTGCTCTGATATGTCCAGGTTTCTTGAAACAAGAGATAGTAATCTGTCTCTCTGAAAGGAGAGGACGATGTTCTATAACTCCTCGTATATCCTGTATGTGTTTCTCCCCACTCTGGTTCTCACCGGGCTGGCGCAGTTGTGGGTGCGGAGCGCCTATCAGAAATGGTCTAATGTGCGCAACAGCCAGGGCGTTGATGGACGACAAACGGCTCAAACGCTCATGAGCCGGGGTGGGATTAAGTCTGTGGGTGTGGAGATTTCGCCCGGTGGTGAATTGTCCGACCACTATGATCCGCGCACAAATGTGGTGCGCTTGTCAGCGAGTGTGGCGCAGAGTCCATCTGTGGCGGCGATGGCAATCGCGGCACATGAATTTGGGCATGTGCAACAGGATCAGCAGAACAGCCCGATGATGGCCGTGCGGCAACTGTTGGTCCCTGCCGCGATGATGGGGCCGCGCATTGGTTTTGCGCTAATCTTCCTGGGATTGATTCTGAACTTCACGGGTTTGGCGGTCTTGGGTTTGATTCTGTTTGCCGGGACGGCGTTGTTCACCATCGTGACGCTGCCTGTCGAACTCGATGCCAGTCGCCGCGCTCTCAAGTTGTTGGATGAAACCGGCTTGATTGCCACTTCACAGGATCGTGCAGGCGTGCGGGCGGTGCTGACGGCTGCTGCGTTCACCTATGTGGCGGCAGTAGCTACATCACTGCTCACGCTGATGTACTACGCGATGTTGATCTTTGGTGGCAACAGTCGCCGCCGTTAGCGCCGATTACTGAATCATGACAAACACTCCTCCGCCTGCCGCCGATTACACGATTGATGAACTGCTCGCTGTGTGTATTGCGCGGCAGGTGCAGGATGGTGAGACGCTGGCGCATGGCATGGCGACGCCGTTAGTCGCAGCGGGCTACGTGCTGGCGCAGCGCACCCATGCACCCAACGCGTTTTTTGCCTCCGCGATTGGGCAAGGCATCGTGCAGGACTCCGCCCCGTTAGGCATCGCCACCGCTGAGGATTTTTGGGTAGGTAAGGCGCTAGCGTATGCTAGTTTTGTGGCGCTCGTCGCGGACGCAATGCGCGCCTTTGCCCCCAAAGAGTTCTTCCGCCCCGCCCAGGTTGATCCACACGGCAATTTCAACAATATTGTCATTGGCAAAAATCACCAGACGCCGCGTTTCCGGCTGCCAGGATCAGCGGGGATTCCTGACGTGACAGTGCATTCCGACCACATCTACATGTATGTGCCGCGTCATTCGCGTGTGACGTTTGTCGAGCAGTTG
>CBEVZO010000174.1:0-7033 GCA_965554365.1 uncultured Anaerolineae bacterium | reverse complement strand
CAGAGGCCGCCCTTCCTGTTCGGCCTGGATCAGACGTGCGCGCAGTTCCTTCGTCATATTGACTTTGGTCTGCGGATCGCCATATTCAGTACCGGCCATCAAGACTTCGACCTGCTGATCAATGGTTGCCATGAGTTTGTGTCCTTTGCTGTGTCAACCAACCGGGTGCGGCTATAAAATCCGGACTATGATACCATAAGGTAACGCACTGCGTCAGCGGTGAATCGCACAAACCGTCGCTGACACGTTGGATTGGATTGGAGCGAGGCTGATGAAGAACTGGATTCAGAGCGCGGTCACGGGCCTGCTGATGGAACGCCCCGCGCAAAAACTCACGCTGGCCGAACACAGCACGCAACTCGCGGAAACCGCCGAAGCGTTAGCCTACCATTACGCGCAGTGCCCGGATACCGCACACAACCGCGCGCAGTTAGGCCACATCATCGCCATCGAGCGTTGGGGCCAGGACCGGCTGCGCGGATTCCTGGGTGAGACACCGCCCGCTAACACCTCCGACGATTACGTGCCCGCTGAGGATATGGAGTGGCACGATCTGCAAGCGGAGTTCACCGCCGCGCGTGAAGCAACGCTCACGCTCGCCGAGGAATTGGGCACACACGACATCGAACCCGCCGCCACCGTGCCGCACGATCAATACGGCAAGCTCACGGTGCTGGGCTGGTTGCATTACCTGAACGCACACGCCAACCTGGAGAGCAAACGCATCCGCTAGCCGGATGCCCTACACCGCGTCCAATTCGGCAATCACCCGTTCACCCAATGCACGCTTGTAACCATTCGTCCTGTAAACACCCCGTACCCATGCCGCGATCTCAGTCGCATCCGGCAACGCAGTACGTTCGCCAAGTGGCAGCCACATCAGACACATCGGCACTTCCTCGTCTTCGTCGGGAATCCGATAATGTGCCATCTGCGGCACACGTCTGGCTCCCAGGCGTTCGTGGTAGCGCAGCCGCCGCCGGTCAATATCATCCGGCGCATCGGTTTCTGGCACTTCTGCGTCAAACACCAACGCGTCTAGACCAAGTTCCGCCCCTAGATGCGCCGTCAGAAATGTGAAGATGTCCCGTCCAATGCCCTGGTTCTGCACCGCCGGATCAGTGGCAAAATACTCCCCATAGACCGCCGTTGTCCCTGACAAACGCGCTAGAATCGCGATACTCACGATCTGGTTTGGCTCCGCCTCTACGCGTCCCACATAGAGCAAGCGCGATCCCGCATGTACGCCCCGCATTAGCTTGCGGAACCTATGCCGAAATTCCGCCGCGAATGTCGCATGATCAATCGCCCGGATGCGCTGGCGTTCGCGGCGCGTGGGGCGCGGCACATGCTGAAACGTGAATGACATCGCGTAACCTCCAGAAAAGAATGACCTGTAGTTTCACTGCCGTCGTGTGCGCGAACGGCGGTCCTGCGCTCCGTTGCGTGACGACGCGGCCCCGCAAGCGGGATCGAAAAACACGCTCGCGCGTCCCTGCACTGCACTGCGGACCGCCTGGATCGCGAGAGATCGTCGCGACGCAGCACACACCTTAGCATACCAGCTTTGCGCCGTTGCCCTCAACCATCCGTCTCACGCGCGAAATTCGCCAACCCCGCCGCCCCAACGTACAATAGCGGCGCTTGCTTGCGCCCATGATCCAAACCGTGTACCAGAAAACGAGTCACGCTCTATGCGCACATTCCTGCTCATCTGGATCGGTGAAGTAGCCTCCGTCACCGGGTCCGGGCTGACCAGCTTCGCGCTCGGCCTGTGGATTTACGAGAAAACCGGGTCGGTCAGTCAATTCACACTCACCCTGCTCGCCTACCTGATCCCACACATGCTGGTCACGCCGTTCGCGGGCGTGTTCGCCGACCGCTGGAATCGCAAGTGGATCATCGTCCTCGGCGACGCGGGCGCAGGGTTGGGATCGCTGGCCGTATTCCTGCTCGTGGCAAGCGGCAGTTTGCAGGTGTGGCACATCTACATCGCGGTCGCCTTTAGCTCGGCAGCAGGATCGTTGCAATGGCCCGCCTACGCCGCCGCCATCCCGCTGATCGTGCCCAAAGAACAACTCGGACGTGCCAGCGCCATGTCACAAGCGGGCGAGGCAGTCTCCCAACTGCTCAGCCCCCTGGTCGCGGGCAGCCTGTACATGCTGCCCGGTGTGGGACTGCGCGGCATCCTGTTCATCGACTTTGCCACCTTCGCGTTCTCCACCCTCACATTGATCATCGCGCCCATTCCGCCCTACAAACGCCAGGACAACCCCGACGACACCCCGCGCACCGTCTGGCGCGATATCCGCGTTGGTTGGCAATATATCGCCCAATATCCCGGTTTACTGTGGCTGCTGGGCACATTCGCCGCGCTGAACTTCCTGGGCGATTTCATCTATCCGCTGGCGCAACCGCTGTTGTTCGAGACTACATCCCCCGCGCGCGCCGGAACCGCCATGTCGATCATGGCCGTCGGGATGTTCGTCGGCATCGCCATCATGACCTTTTGGGGAGGGCCACAGCGCCGGATTCATGGTATCTTGATTCCGGCAATCCTATCCGGGTTGGCGATTGCGTGCGCAGGACTGCGCCCTTCGCTGCCGTTGATCATCGTCGCGGGCTTCACCTACTTCGCGCTGCTGCCGATTCTGCAAGGCTCTGACCGCGCGCTGTGGCAAACCAAAGTCGCCCAGGATGTGCAGGGCCGCGTCTTCGCTATGCAGAGCGTGATCACCTCGGCGCTCAGCCCGCTGGCACTGCTGCTCACTGGCCCGCTGACGGACCATGTCTTTGAACCGGCGCTGCGTCCCAACGGCGCATTAGCTGACAGCGTGGGACGAGTGATCGGGACCGGGCCGGGACGCGGCATGGCGTTTTTTATCATCATTGTAGGGCTGCTCTCGGCACTGGTCGCGCTGATCGCCTACCTGCATCCACGCATTCGCCTGCTCGAAGACGAACTGCCGGATGCCGACCTGCCGGAAACCAGCCTCATCGCTGAGACTACCTGATTGCGCACATCGAGGAGTGAGTGAGTAATGCATACCCAAATATTTGAGGGCATCGACACCGTTGATCAGCCCCTATGGGATCAAGTCACCGCCGGGCACCCTTTTGCGGGGTGGACATGGTGCAAATTCAACGAGGCGCTGTTCAACTACCCGGCCTATTACGCGATCGTCTATGAAGGCAACGCCCCCATTGGCGGCGCGATCTACACCGTGATGAACGACGAAAGAGCGCCCACTACCAACCGCCTCGTGCAAAAACTGGTGAAAACCTATCTGGGCTGGCGACCCCTGATTGTCTGCCGTACCGCACCGTTCACGGATCATAAGGGCTTCTTCCTCCCCGACGATCCCGATCAGCGCACACATGTCCTCGCAGAAATCCGTCGCGTGGGGCGGGAGATTCAGCGCAAACATCGCGGCTCATTCTTCCTGGCGGACTACATCACCACCGGCGAACTCGCCTACGACTGGGGCAACTTTCGCAAAATCCGCGATTTCACCAACGTGGGCATGGCACTCACCGTCGAGTGGGCGACGTGGGACGAGTTCATGAGCGACCTGAAAAAGCGCAACAAAAAAGCGCACAAAAATGTACGACACAACATCCGCTACGCGGAGGAAGCGGGAGTCACTGTGCAAATCACGCACGACTCGCCCCCCCTCGACACAGTGATCGAACTAGTCGTGACCAAAATGCAGCACTATGACGTAGCCTTTGAGCCTAGAGTCGTGCGCGGCATTGTCAATGGCCTGCCCGTGCTGCAACCGGAACATTACGTGTGGATCACCGCGCACCACGAGGGGCGCATGGTCGGCTGCGAACTGGTGCTTAACGATCCCACCACGCGCGTTTGCAAACCGACGCTCTACGGGCGCGATTACGATGTAGAATATGTGTACTTTGCGATGAGTTACGCCGACATCCGCTACGCGATTGAAGACCTGCAAGCCGCAACTATTATCTACGACACCGAGGCCTACGATTTCAAGCGGCGAATGGGGATGACTGAGGACTCGCGCAACCACCTCGTACTCTACGCCGGGTCACGCGTCGAGCGCGGGCTGGTCAACCTGCTCATGCGCTTTATGGACGATTAGGGGATACAACACCATGAAAATAATCGAACACACACACCAACAACTCGCCATCCGGTTCGGTAACGCCATCCGGCCCGCCGCGTTGTTCATCATCGCGGTGATCGTCGGCCTTGCCGTCGCTCTCTACGGCGCTGCGACGGACGATAATCTGTTCATTCTGCCCGGCTTTGCGATCATCATCTCCGGCGCGATTCCACTCGTCAACGAGAAACACACCACCCTGACCTTCAACCGCGCCACCGGATCGCTGCAAATTCGCCACTGGCGCTTTATGGTCCCTTCCGCGATGGACTATCACCTGCACGAAATGCGCCGCGTCGATGCAATCTGCAAAAACGGCGCGTCAGTCGTCAACACGCAGCCCGGCGCAAACACCCGCTGCACGCTGATCATCGACTTCCGCGATCTGCCGGACTACGCTGTGCGCCGCAATCTCAAGCGCGACGAAGCCGCCGACGCCGTGCGTCTGATTCGCAATTTCCTGGAATGGGATCGGGACTGAGCAAAGCAATCGCGTACGAAGCAAGCCTATCTCCCCCTCTCCGGCTTGGCGGGAGAGGGGGCCGGGGGGTGAGGTTAACCCCGCAATCTACACCTCCCAATCGCCCGCCGCATACGCCATATCCAGCGCCAGCGGCCCCACATGCACCCCCAACACCGGCGTGCTGTGGTCGCTTTCCAGCAGCACACAGTCGTAATGCGCCTGCAACTGCGTCTTGATCTTCTCGATCAAGCCCGGCGTGCGCCCTACCCCATGAAACAGCAACGCCCGGAGTTTGCTGCCCTCTGGCACATCCTTCTGCACCTGCTTCACAAACGCGCCCACCGCTTTTTCCAGGCTGCGCGTGCGTCCCGCACTGATGTACGTCCCAGCGGTATCGCCCTTTTTGCTCACCGTGATAATCGGCTTGATGCTCAACGCCGATGCAACGGTATACTGCACCGCGCCAATCCGCCCGCCGCGCACGAGGAACGACAGGTCATCCAGCGTGAACAGGAAACCCGTTGCCGCGTGCGTGCGTTCCAACAACGGCACAATCTGCTCCACCGTTTGCCTCGCCTCAGACGCGCGCGCCGCCGCAAGCACCTGCATCCCCAACGCAGCGGAGATCGTGCGGCTGTCATGCACCGTAATCGGAAGATCGGGGAACTGCTGCGCGGCCTGCCGTGCCACGTTCACCGTGCCGCTAAGTCCATCGCTCACATGAATCGACAGAATCGGGCGTTCCTGCTCTGCCAACGCCTCGTACACTTCCTTGAACTCATGCACCGTCGGCTGTGACGTCGTCGGATGTACGTCGCCACGTGCCAGCCGTTCCGCAAACGCGGGCAGCAGCATATCGATATTGCTGCGATAACTTTCCTCGCCAAACATGATTTTCAGCGGCGCGATCTGGATGCCATACTGTGCATACAACGCCGCGGGCAGATCACAGGTGGAATCAGTCACGATCAACGGGGAACGGGCAGCAATAGCGGGATCGGCGGGCATAGACAAGCTCCTTTGCGTGCTGATCAAAACAAGATGGTTCGTGTCGCCAACTACAACCCCGCGCTCCCGTAAAGGTTCCGCCGAACTGCAACTCAGCGACATACCCATCATACATTGATGCACACAAAACACCATCCCTGCCCCGTTTTGCTCCGCGTTCATCCGTGTCCATCCGTGTCCTAATTCTGATCTTTGCTCTTCAGGTTTTATCCGCGTTTATCTGCGTTCATCTGCGTCCCATTCCGCTTTACACGGTTTAGCATTGTCAAGCGCCCGCCCGTTCTTTATAATCGCTAAGTCGAACACCCGATCCAAACAACCCACACAAGAGAGATCACCTGACATGAAAAAAATGACCGGCGCCGAGGTACGCGAGGCTTTTATCGAATACTTTGAAGAAATGCGCCACAAACACGTCGCGTCGTCGTCGCTCGTACCGGGTAACGATCCCACGCTGCTCTTCACCAACGCGGGCATGGTGCAGTTTAAGGATGTCTTCCTGGGCCTGGATAAGCGCCCCTACACCCGCGCGACCACCTCGCAGAAATGTATGCGCGTCAGCGGCAAGCACAACGACCTCGAAAATGTCGGACCGTCGCCACGCCACCACACCTTCTTCGAGATGCTCGGCAATTTCAGCTTCGGCGACTATTTCAAGGCCGAGGCGATCCGCTTTGCCTACGACCTGCTGACCCTCGTCTATGAAATGCCGCTCGACCGGCTGGCCTTCACCGTCTACGAACACGACGAAGAAGCCTACCGCGTCTGGTTCGAGGAAATCGGCGTGCCCGCGCACCGTGTCGCACCTATGGGACCCAACACGAACTTCTGGCAGATGGCCGAAACCGGTCCCTGCGGTCCCACTGTCGAGATTCACTTTGATCTGCGCCCCGAAGACGGCGAAGACTCGATCATCGCAGGCCTGCAAGCCGAAGATGACCGCTTTATCGAAATCTGGAACGTCGTCTTCATGCAATACAACCGCACACAGCCCGACCCGGAACACACCGGAAAATACGACGAACCGCTGCCCGCTACCGGCGTCGATACCGGCGCAGGACTGGAGCGCATCGTCGCCGTGCTGCAAGGCGCGGGCGCGAACTACGAAACCGACCTGTTCATGCCCATCATCGAGCGCGTGCAGCAGCTCACCGGGCACACGGACGAAGAACGCGACGCCAATATTATCCCCTACCGCGTGATCGCCGATCACATGCGTGCCGCGACTTTCCTGATCAGTGATGGCGTGCGCCCCGGCGCCACCGGGCGCGACTATATTTGTCGCATGGTGATCCGGCGGGCCGTGCGCTTCGGGACCAAACTCGGCTTTGAGGGACCGTTCCTCGCCGGTGTCGCCGACGCAGTGATCGACAAGATGTGCGAACCGTATCCCGAACTCGAAGATGCACGCGACACGATCCACCGCACC
>CBEVZO010000173.1:0-7082 GCA_965554365.1 uncultured Anaerolineae bacterium | reverse complement strand
CCCGCAGTTGCTCGAAGCGGTGATGGAGATCAATGCCTATCAGCGGCGGCATGTGCTGCTCAAGTTGCACGAACTGCTTGACGGCCTCAAGGATCGCACGGTTGCACTGCTGGGGTTGGCATTCAAGCAGAATACGGACGATATGCGTGATGCGCCTTCAATCACGATTGGCGACTACTGCAACGAGCATGGGGCGAGTGTGCGTGGGTACGACCCGGTGGCGATGGAAGTCGCTCAGGGTGTGATGCCCTACGTCGTGATGACGAAGAACCCCTACGAACTGGCTGAAGGCGCGGATGCGTTGATTGTGATGACGCCCTGGAACGAGTTTATGCAGCTCGATATGGAACGTATCAAGGCTGTGATGAAGACGCCTGTTTTGATCGATGGGCGCAATCTGTACGAACCGACAACCATGCGTGCGTTGGGCTTCACTTATCGTGGCATTGGGCGCGGTTACAACGGCGAGGATCAGGAATAATTCGCCGCAGTACGGGTAGCTGTACACACTGGCTAAAAGCAATATCTGATAACAGGGATGCTCAACACGGGCATCCCTGTTAAACTTTATGCAGGAAACGCCGCTGTGCCAAAGGAGTTGCTATGGCTGTGCAACATAGCCCCGTGACCCGTCATGTCCTCGATAATGGGTTGACGGTGCTGCTCAAAGAAATTCATAATGCGCCAGTGATTAGCTGGTGGGTGTTGTATCGTGTCGGAAGCCGCAATGAACGCACGGGACAGACGGGCGTTTCGCATTGGGTTGAGCATATGATGTTCAAGGGCACGGAGAAATTCCCTGCTGGGAACCTGGACCGGCAGGTCGAACGGTATGGCGGAGCCTGGAACGCGCAGACTTCGCTGGACTACACGGCCTACTATGAAACTATGCCCGCTGCCCATATCGATCTCGCGCTGGAAGCCGAAGCGGATCGCATGGTCAATGCGCGGTTTGATTCTGATGACGTGGCATCGGAGCGCACCGTGATTATCTCCGAGCGGCAGGGGTCGGAAAACTCGCCTGCGTTCTGGTTGCGGGAGGAAACACAGGCTGCCGCGTTCCGTGTGCATCCGTATCACCATCAGGTACTTGGCGATATGGTCGATCTACACCACATGACACGCGACGATCTGTTTACCCACTACCGCGCCCACTACATTCCCAACAATGCGATAGCGGTGGCGGTGGGGGATTTTGATACAGCGACGATGTTGGCGCGTATCACGGAATTGTACGGGGGGATTGAGGCTGGACCGGAGCCACCTGTATTTGCCCGCGTGGAACCATTGCAACAGGGTGAGCGCATGATCCGCGTGGAGCGCCCTGGTAATGCACACATGCTGCGGATGGTCTACCATGCACCGGAAGCCACACATCCTGACTGGATCAAGTTGGCGGTGGTAGATAGCGTCCTGGCCGGAGCGAGTGCGCCCGGTGGCGGTGGCGTAGGGAACCGCACTTCTCGCCTGTACCGTGCGCTGGTCGAGACTGAACTTGTCAGCGGTGTAGGCGGAGGATTGTCCCCAACGTGCGATCCGTTTTTGTTCACGATCCAGACTACCGCACGTGATGGCAAAACATTGGGCGAAGTGCAGGCGGCGTTGGATGCTGAGATCGACCGTCTGCCGGATACGATTATGCAGGCGGATGTGGACAAAGCGAAGAAACAAGCCAAAGCGCTGTTTGCGTATGGCACAGAGCGTGTGACCGGGCAGGCGTTCTGGCTGGCGTTTTCCGAGAATATCGCCAGTTATACGTGGTATGAGGACTATTTGGAACGGCTCAACGCGGTAACGCTGGACGATGTGCGCGACACGGCGGCGCAGTATTTGCGACGGTCACAGCGCACGGTCGGTTGGTTTGTACCAGTGGCGAATGGAGCCGAGGGGATGAACGATGACTGATAGCCAAACTTTTCCGGGACCACATGATATTGTACGGCGCGAACTGGCGAACGGGATTGTGGTGCTGGTGCGCGAGAATCCGCACGCGGCCTCTGTGATTCTGACAGGATCGGTGAATGCGGGCAGCCTGTTCGAGCCATCGGAAGTTAATGGGCTGGCGTCGTTTACGGCGTCGCTGCTGCTGCGCGGTACGCAAACGCGTGATTTTGCTGCGATCCACGAACTGCTCGAAAGTAATGGCGCGAGTTTGTCAATTAGTGGCGGACGGCATACGGCAGGCTTCACCGGCAAGGCGCTGGCGGAGGATTTGCCGTTGTTGGTCGAGTTGCTGGCGGATGGGCTGCGCAGACCCACGTTTCCCCCTGATTACATCGAGCGGTTGCGAGGGCAGTTGATTACAGGCCTCAAGGTGCAGGAGCAGTACACTATGTATCGCGCGGGACGTGCATTCCGCCGGTTGGTATTTCCGCACCCGCACCCGTATTTCTATCCGAATACGGGGGAAATCGACACGGTGAGTGCCCTCACGCGTGAACAGATTGTAGCGTTCCACAAACAGCATTATGGTCCTGCCGGTATGTTCATCGTGATTGTGGGCGCGGTCGATGCTGACGCAGCGATTGCCCTGATCGAACAGCAGCTTAGCGATTGGGAACAACCGCAACAGCCTGCATTACCCGATCTGCCTGATTTGCCTGATTTGGATGTGGTCCAGACCCATAGCGACGTAATGCCGGGTAAGAGTCAGTCGGATCTGGTGCTAGGTGTGGTGGGGCCGTCACGGTTTGCCGAGGACTGGCATACGGCACATCTGGCGAACAGTATCCTGGGTGTGTTTGGGATGTATGGCCGTATCGGGCAAGTTGTGCGCGAGCAGCAGGGCATGGCGTACTACAGCTACAGCCGGTTGGATGGTGGCATGGGGCCTGGCTCATGGCGTGTGATCGCGGGTGTGAATCCGGCTAACGTAGAAGCGGCAGTCAGCGCAATCCAGGCAGAGATTCGGCGCGTGACAACCGAATTGGTAAGTGAGGATGAACTGGCGGATAGCAAGGCCAACTTCACCGGCAGGTTGCCGCGCCAATTGGAGAGTAACGAAGGCGTCGCGGGCGTGATAGTTACGATGGAACGCTATAATCTGGGGCTGGAATATTTGCTGCGTTATGAGGATACCATCACCGTTATTACACGTGAGGCGGTGTTGGCGGCAGCGCAGCGTTACCTGAATCCCGATGCGTATGCGTTGGCAGTGGCGGGACCAGCGTCTAACGGCATGTGATGGAATGAGAGGGCAATGCTGCGCATAGGTGTAGACATGGTTGAGGTAGAGCGCATCCGCGCAGGCGTGGAACGGTTCGGAGAGCGTTATTTCGCACGGTTTTTCACGGCAACGGAGCGCGAACAGTCGCGTGAGGTCCCGGCGCGGTTGGCGGCGCGGTTCGCGGCGAAAGAGGCAGCGGCTAAGGCGCTCGGCACAGGTATCGGTGATGTGTCGTGGCTCGATATTGAGATCGAGTCCGATACGCGCGGGCGTCCGCATCTCAAATTGCACAATGCAGCGGCGCGGTTAGCCGAGGAACTGGGGCTGCATGAATGGCAGGTCAGTCTCAGTCACACGCAGGAACACGCGATTGCGTTTGTGGTGGCGCTGGGGGTTGTGCCATCGCGTGAAGGGGAATAGTTGGTGCGGTGCGCAGTCCGCGTTATACTGAAAACACAATAGCATAAGATTTCGTTTCAGGTGATCGCCCGCTCGGAAGCAGCGATCATAATGGGGGAAGCCGGTTCAAGTCCGGCGCTGTCCCGCAACTGTTATGTCGGTGTGCGTTTATGCACGACGACAAAGCCAGATTGCCCGCCTGAAATGCGAGTCGAGACTATCTCTCGTGGATCGGAGGTGACGACAGCAGCATTAGCGTTTGAGTCGTGCGCCTTCCTTTGTGGACGGCGCTTTTTGTTTGTCGATATTTCAATCAAAATAGTTGAGGAGTGTGCTAATCATGAAACGTGCGGGCATGTTGATTGTGATTGTGATCGTGATTTTGGCGCTGGCGCTGCCGGTGTTTGCGCAGGATGATCCCACGCCGAGCGCGCAGGCTGTCGCGTATTTGCTGACGATGCAGAACGAGGACGGCGGCTTCACGAATGGCTGGGCTCCAGAGAGTGATCTGGTGACGACTGCCGATGTCGTGATCGCGGCGGTGGCGGCGGGCGAGAATCCCGAAGCATTTTTTGCAGGCGATATGATGAATCCGTTCGGGTTCCTGGGCATGCAGTTGGCAGATGGCAATGTCGCCGGGGCAGGCCAGTTGGCGAAAGTTGCTATCGCGGTGGCAGCGGCAGGTAAGGACGTGGACGATTTCAGTGGGCACGATCTCGTGGCGGATTTGCTGGCGATGCAGGGTGAAGACGGCACGTTTGGTTTTGGTGCGTTTGATCACTGCCTGACGGTGATTGCGTTGCAGAACGCGGGTATTGAACTGCCAGAGGGCACGGTGAACGCGTTGGTGGGTGTTCAGAACGAGGACGGCGGCTGGGGTTTCATGGCCGGTGAAGCGTCGGATACCAACACGACGGGCTTATGCCTGCAAGCGTTGGCGCTGACTGACGCAGTTGATGCAGCGGGCGCGGGCTTTGATTATCTCGCCGCGATCCAGAATGAGGATGGCGGATGGCCTTACCAAAATCCGAGCGACTACGGCACAGACAGTGATGCGAACTCCACCGCACTGATCGTCCAGGCGCTGATCGCCAATGGCTACGATCTGGCCGAATGGGACAATCCGCAGGACTTTTTGCTGGCGCTGCAAAACGAAAGCGGCTCGTTCAGCTTCCAGTTGGCGATGCCCGGTGACAATGTGCTGGCAACCGTAGCGGTAATCCCGGCTATTGAAGGGCTGCCGCTGAATGCGTGGTCTCCACTGCTGGAAGCCGCAGAATAACGTTTGATCCGGGAAAGTGAAATGTGCGAGGGTGGGCGCTGGGTCTGCCCTCGTTTTGATTCTGTTGCAGATGGCGCAGTTATAGGGCGTTGGCGGGTGATAGTTGTGGCGCGCGGATGATTTGTGCCTGCTGAAAGACACTTGAAAGCGGTCTCTGCCACCGCTAGAATGAGGATACGATATTTAGCATGGCTGAACGATTATTTTGTAGAGAGGAAAATAACCTTGCGTGAGAAGATTATCATTGTTACCGGCGCTAACGGCGAAGTGGGACACGGGCTGATTCAGCAGTTGGCCCAACAGCCGAATGCGCTGCCCATTGTGGCGCTCGATGTGAACCGGCTCGACCGTTCGCTGCGTCCCAAAGTGAAGCGGTATGTCGTAGGCGATATTCTGGACAACAAGCTGCTCGAAACGTTGGGCACAGAGTACGAAATCGACACGATTTACCATCTTGCGGCCTTGCTCTCCACCAGTTGTGAATTCCACCCCGAAAACGCCCATCTTGTCAATGTTCAGGGCACGGTGAATTTGCTCAAGTTGTCGGTTGACGAGGGCGAGTTGCGCGGCAAACCCGTGAAGTTCGTCTACGCCAGTTCTGTCGCCGCCTACGGGATGCCCGATCTGGCGACAAAGCAGGCCGCAGGTGCAGTCGCCGAAGATGAGTATCTGTACCCAATCACCATGTACGGTGCGAACAAGCTTTATTGTGAGCATCTGGGCCGCTACTACTCCGAACACTACCGGCAGCTAGCCGCGACCAAAGCGGTAGGTGTAGATTTCCGGTGTGTGCGGTTCCCTGGCCTGATCAGCGCCGTGACAGTTCCGACCGGGGGCACGAGCGATTATGCGTCGGAAATGCTGCACGCGGCAGCGCAGGGCAAACCGTATGCTGCGTTTGTGCGGCACGACACCGCGATTCCGTTTATGGTGATGCCGGACGCGATCAAGGCGCTGCTGTTGCTGGCACAGGCGGAACGTGATGCCCTGACACGCCATGTATATAACCTGACCAGTTTCAGCCGGACGGCGGCGCAGTTTGCCGAGATGGTCCGTGCAGCGTTCCCGGATGCGGAAATCGGCGTGGAAATCTCCGATGCGCGGCAGGCGATTGTTGATAGCTGGCCGGTGGATATGGATGATAGCGCCGCGCGGCGTGATTGGGGTTGGCAGCCGGATTACGATGTAGACCGTGCATTCAACGACTATCTAATCCCGACGATTGTGGAGCGTTACCGCCAAGAGGCATAGCAGGCACAGTACTCTGATTACTTTGTATGTCAATAGAACCGGGCAGCCTTATATCGCGAGGCTGCCCGGTGTTTATCTATGCGTGTACGCGGATTGCTAGGATTGCGGCGTGAGTTCAGCCGGAATCGGCTCAGCGTCCGCCAGCGCGAGTACGGGATCGTGGTCCGGTGCAACAGCCTCTTGCTCCGGGGGCAAACTGTCGTCGGCTGCTGTGTCGGGCGCGGTTTCTACTTCATCGGGCGTATAATCCACGCCGCGCAGCACCCACCACGAGACAAAACCAGCGCTGAAGATCAGTACTCCGGCCCAGGTGAACACGGCGCGCGATCCGATCTTGTCCATCAAGTAGCCTGCTGCGCCCATTGAGGTGATGTTGGCTACGTTGACAATCGTGCCTTGTGCGCCGCTGGCTCGTCCCAGTTTTTCGCTGGGCACATGGCGCTGCATCAACGTCGCGGCGACAATCTGCGGCGGCGAGATCGCCAGCCCTACCAGGAACAGCACCAAGACCATCAGCGGGAAGTTGGCGACAACGGATACGATCATGGTAGTGACGCCAAACGCGATCATGCTGCCACCGATCAATGTGGCGGGTTTGTAGCGTGAGGCCAGGGTCGTTGCAACGATGGCGCTGCCTAGAATGATGCCGAGCGTTTGCGAGAAGCGGATTAGACCCAATCCTTCTTCAGGCATTCCCAGTTCTTCGATCAGGAGGGGCACAAAGGTAACGTTCGCTGCACCGAGGCCCAGCATCATCGCCAGGAAGCTGATCAGCACCCCGCGCATGATCTGGTCCGTGAAGATGTAGCGCAGCCCCACGAGTAGTTCATCAAACATTTCTGGCAGTGCGCGCAGTTTTTGGTTGATGCTGCCGCTCAATGTCGAGGTTTCAGCATGGTTATCTGCGTCAGGCTTTGCTTCCCGTTTGATCTTAGGCTAATCCGTGTTTAAAAATCTTCTGAAGCCGATTAGAATAGCAGAACT
>CBEVZO010000172.1:0-7118 GCA_965554365.1 uncultured Anaerolineae bacterium | reverse complement strand
CGATCAGCTTGGGCAGCCCCAACACTTCCAGACCAAGCATGTTGCCGCGCATGTGGCAGCCGCCCCGGTTGCTGGTCGCAAAGAGCAACCCCTGCCCCTGCATCCCACGCGAATCGTAGGCGGGCATTTCCATCTTCTTCACAGCCATTGCCAGATCGGGCGCGCCGTATTTTGCCGCCAGACGCGCGCTGCCCTCGGCCAGTTCGTCACCCACATCGCGGCGATAGGCGATATCCTCAACAATCTGTTCAAGCATATCCGCGCGACCAAAGCGCAAGTCAGTCTTGAGCAAACCGCGCTCGGCCAATTCCATCGCACACGCCACCGTGACACCGGCGGAAATCGTATCCAGGCCCATGTCGGTACACAGGTAATTGACGTGCGTGATCGCTTCGAGATCGTCGATCCCACAGGCCGCGCCGAACGCCCACGCCGTTTCGTATTCCGGCCCCTCGCCTTCCTTCTTGGAGGTTTTCGTCACGCGCGTGCAGGAAATCGGGCAGGCCCAGCACGCGTCGTTGCTGACCAAGTACTGCTCGGTGAGCGCCTCGCCGCTGATCGCTTCGGCGTTCTCAAAGTGTGATTGCTGGAAGTTGCGCGTCGGTAGCGCGCCAATATTGTTAAGGATGTTCATCATCACCGACGTGCCGAACTCTGGCAGCGCTTGCGACGTGATAGGATTCGCCTTGAGCATTTTGGTCGCTTCGTACTGCACAAAGCGGAAACGTTCTTTGTCGTCAAACTCGACGCGTTCATTACCCTCAACCACAATTGCTTTCAGGTTTTTGCTGCCCATCACCGCACCGGGGCCACCGCGCGCCGCTGCCCGCGATACATCATTCATGATCGCGGCGAACAGCACCAGGTTTTCACCCGCTGGGCCGATACACAACACATTGCGCTTGTTTTTGTTCTGCCCCAACGCCTCAGATGTTTCCGAAACAGTCTTGCCCCAAAGGTGCGTGGCGTCTTTGATTTCGACAACGTCGGGACTCAATTCGATGTAGACTGGCTTTTCGGCACGGCCCGTGATAACCAGCAGATCGTAGCCCGCGCGTTTGAAGCGCATCCCCCATGTGCCGCCGGAGTTGGCGTCCAGCACCGTACCAGTTAGCGGCGACTTCGTGCTGACCGAGAAACGGTTGCTGGTCTGGAACCCGGTGGCCGTTAGGGGACCAGTCGCGATGATGAGTACATTTTCCGGTGATAGCGGTTCGACCTCAGGACCCACCAAGTCCCAGAGCAACCGCGCACCAATACCGCGTCCGCCAATAAACTGCTTGGCGATGTCCATATCGAGCGGTTTAGTCTCGATGCTGCCGGTAGTAAGATCAACGTGCAGCGTTTTTCCTGTCCAGCCTTTCATACAATCTCCCTGTGGCAAGGTTGCCATGCATATCTGCGATAACGTTGTTGTGTTGTAATGTGTGCTGCCGCGTTCACCAATCTCGCAACCTCGCCAGGAGCTTTGCGGGGCGAACAAGGCACTTAGTCCGTGTTGATATAGCCGCAAAAACGGTCATACGCCGCGTCGTCTGCGGAGGTGTGCGCCGGCTCGAACGACATTGTCTCAATCGTCCGGCTCAAAATTTCGCGCGCCTGGGCGACACTGTCCAGCACACCAAGCGCGATCAGTTGGGCGACAGCATTGCCGAGTGCGGTTGCTTCATACGGCCCCGCGACGACCTGCCGGTTGATCGCGTTCGCCGTCATCTGACACAGCAAGTGATTGCGTCCCCCGCCACCGATAATGTGCAAGCGGTCTACGGGTTTATCCGCCAGCGCGATCAGGCGTTCCAGCACCCAACGGTATTTCAGCGCGAGACTCTCGTACACCGCGCGCATCACCGGCCCGACCGTCTCTGGTTCTGGCTGACCTGTGGCACGGCAGTACGCGCGAATGCGCTCCGGCATGTCGCTGGGAGCCAGGAAATCGGGATGATCGGGATCGATCAGGCTGCGGAACGGTTCCGCGCCGGCGGCGGCGGCGGTGAGATCGTCGTAACTGTACGCCGTGCCTTCGGCGCGCCATGTGGCGCGGCATTGTTGCGCGATCCACAGTCCCACTACGTTTTTCAGGAAGCGGAACGTACCATTCACGCCGCCCTCGTTGGTGATGTTCGCCGCGCACGTCGCCTCATTAATGATCGGGTGCGGCAGTTCCAGCCCAAACAGACTCCATGTGCCGCTGCTGAGATACGCATAGTTCTCCGTGACCGTCGGCACGGCGAGTACCGCGCTGGCTGTGTCGTGCGTGCCGGGCGTAATCACCGGGCTGCCTTCATAATCCCCGATGCGTGTACCGGGCGCGATGATCTCCGGGAAAATCTCCGGGGGAATACCCAGTGCCGCCAGCATTTCGCGATCCCAGTCCTGCTTGTGCGGGTTGTAAAGCTGCGTGGTCGTGGCGTGCGTGAATTCACATTTCTGCGCGCCACACAACCAATAATGCAGCAGGTCCGGCACAGAGAGATAACGCCGCGCCGCTTTGAGCTGGGCACTGTTGCTGCGCACCATGCTCGCCAACTGGTACAGCGTGTTGATTTGCATGTGCTGAATACCGGTGCGCATGAAAATCTCATCGCGCGAGACACGCTCAAACACCCACTCAAACATATCGTCGGTGCGCGCGTCGCGATAATGTACCGGATTGCCGACCAGATGTCCGTCCGCATCGAGCAGCGCGTAGTCCACGCCCCACGTATCGATCCCAATGCTGGCGGGGTCAGCCTCAACGCGCTCAAGCCCCGTCTGGATTTCGCGCCACAGTCGCAGGATGTCCCAATGCAGCGTGCCGCGCGTCCGTACCGGAATATTCGGAAAACGATGCACTTCGGTTTGGGTAAACCGTTCCCCGTCGAAATGCACGTCCATCACTCGGCCTGATTCAGCCCCTAAATCCACCGCAATAATGTGATAGTCAGACATGCTGTTTCACCTGATCAGTTGATCACCATAGTCGATCAAATACCACTTGCTTTTGTTTGTCTTTGTTTTATAACAGAATACAGCACGGCGAAATACGTGTCAACGCCAACCCACCGTAACTGCGGGTGATGATCAGCATATTATGTTACGGGTATCACATCCACACGCACGCCCATATCACGCAGCAACTGCACCTGACCTTCGGGCGCACCCTCAGTAGTGATGATGTGCTGCAAATGTTCGCTGGCGGTGATGGTGTACGGCGCAACGCGGCCCCATTTGCTTGAGTCGATCAGATACACATGGTGCAAACAGCGTGACAGCAGCGCGCGTTTCATCAACACTTCGTCGCTATCGACCTCGGTCGTGCCGATCTCTGGCGTGATGCCATGACAGCTAAACAGCCCCACATTCAGATTGATGTCCGGCAGTTCTTCCGGCTGCCCGACCGTTGAATTTGAGTCATTGCGCAGCCGCCCCCCAGCGATCAGCACTTTGATTTTGCGTTCATCGTGTCCCAGAAAGCTCTGCGCTGACATCAAGCTGTTGGTGACGACGGTCAGCTTGGTGATCTGTTTGAGATGCGGAATGATCGCCGACGCGGATGTGCTGGAGTCAATCGCGATGCTGAAGCCGTCCTGAATCATCTCAGTTGCAGCGGTAGCCATCGCTTGTTTTTCTCTTTGCATTTTCGCCTGCCGGACATTAAATGACAGTTCCAGCAAGCTAATCGGGCTGCCGCCCTTATACACCGCCCCACCATATGTGCGTTCGATCAGCCCTTTTTCTTCCAGCGCACGCAAATCCTGGCGGATCGTCACCTCGCTGACCTGCATCTCATCGCTGAGGTCTTTAACTGTGGCGCGTCCTTCCTGTTCCAGACGCTTGATGATCGCGCGTCGTCGTTCTTCCAAGAACAGCGGATCAGACATAGTGGTACTCCGTTTCAACAAGCCGCACACGGCCCCCGGTCGTCAGAAAGTCAAATCATAGATTATTCATCACAGATTGCATACCCTCTATTAACTACACGCGGGTCATGTCACGCGGCGATCCCCGTGCTACGCCAGATGAAATACCTCTTGCAAATCAGCCGCCACAGGACTGTTATCCGGGTTGGTCGGCATCACGTCTTTCATATACGCCCACCAGCGTTGACACACCTCGGTAGTGGCGATGGCGTCCCATTGCTCCTCGCTCTCGATCTCGACATACCCGAACAATTGATGCGTCTCCGGGTGCAGAAAAATCGAGTAGTTATGCACGCCGTGCGCCTTAAGCACCTGCGCCAATTCCTCCCAGATCGGATTATGCCGTTTTTCGTACTCCGCATGTTGGTCGGGATGCACAGACATGACAAACGCTTTGCGGATCATGAAGCTCACTCCTCTGCCACGTAAGGAATCGTCTGCGGGCCTTCCGGCAGCACACAGATTGTCGCGTCCGGCCCATACTTGTGCAGCAGATCATCGACCAACGCGGCGATATCGGTACACGGGTGCAGCAATGCCTCGGTAATCTGCGCGTCGGTCAGGTGATCGCTATAAACATATACGTCCGCGTTTTCCGAGATAAGCGCCTGAATCTGCGCCTGCCACATATCCTGTCGCCGGAAACCGGGCGCGCGTATCGTCTCCAACAAATGCTGCGGCGACTGTGCGTCCTGCAACAACTGCCCATACTCGCCGTGATCGGGAATGCCGTCCCAACAGTCTGCCACCACAATGATCGCGCCACCGGGTTTGACAATCTGTGCCGCTGCGCTCATTCCTTTCACGGACTGATACAAATTCAGATCCAACGGGTAGCCGGAATTGCTGGTGATCACAATATCGAACGGTTGTCGGACCGGGACCATCGCGGTCTGCTTGACAAACGCTGCGCCTGCCTGGTGCGCCGCATCGAGATCGCCCGCAAATACACCGGTGATCGCTTTGTCACGATTAAGTGTCACATTCACCAGGAAATTCCGCGCGACCATGTGCGCCGCTTCGCGTACATCTTCCCACAATGGGTTGCCTGCGGTAATGCCCCACGTCGTGCGCGGATCGTCGAGATTGGCGGCGTTGTGGTTGGTCAGGATCGTGTCCAGCGCCGCGAGGCCGGGCATGATCGCTTTGCCGCCGCCGGAAAAGCCCGCGAATAAGTGCGGTTCGATGAAACCAGTCAGGATGTGCGCATCACACGCCACGAACTCGCGATGCAGCCAGATATCATTGCCGCGCGTTGTGCGTCCGACCAACACATACGCGTCGTGTTCTGTCGCGTCGTTCTGCACAATGCGGAAGCGATCCACCACCGCATCGCTCAACATTCCGCGTAGCTCAGCATCGGTGTTGGGGCGGTGCGTGCCCGTCGCGTTGAACAACACGATCTGCGCGTCGGACACATGCTCAAGTTCTGCAAGAATCGCGGGGAGCAAAATATGATTCGGCGTGGGGCGGGTGATGTCGCTGAACACGATCCCCACCTTGTCACCCGACTGTACCCATTCGCGTAGCGGGGGCACGCCCACCGGCGCGTGCAGGGCAGCACGGATCGCCGCCCCCGGATCGGGCAACCCTGCCACGAACACGGGCGCGATGGTGGTGATCGCTGCTGTGTCGGGCAGCGTGAGGGCTAACCCTGTTTTGCCATACGCAAGCTGAACGTGCATCAACAGACACTTTCTTTGATGATTACTGGCCCGCGAACCCCTCGCGACGATACATTTCGTCGGGACGGTGATAAACATGCATAATGTCCGCCGGATTCATGAACACCGGCTCGCCGATGGCACACGCACCCCAGAAAATCTCGGCGGCTTTGACATGACTTCACCTGCATCCGGTTGGTATACTCCGGATGCAATCTTGATCAACGTGGATTTGCCCGCCCCGTTTTCACCCACTAAGGCATGGATTTCGCCTGGACGAATGTCAAATTGCACATCATCCAGAGCTAGAACACCTGGAAACTGCTTTCGAATATGATGTAGTGCAAGAATCGGCTCCATACGCGGAGACTCCCAATTGTGTCGGTTACGCTCAACAACGGACGCAGCACCAATCTTGCCAGTGCGTCGTCGAGCCGACTGCTATGATACAAAACGCATTGACGCTCACGGGCGTGATGCCCAGTGCCACATACAATCACCTGGCGGATCTGTGGCAGGCACACAGCGTCGGGTGGTCGCGCTCATACACAGGTTCGATGTTAGGTGAGAGTTGCAGCCATGATACGCGGCAGCGAACCAATCAATGTTCGAGCTATCCAGAGTTAGCTGGTTATGGGGGATAGGAGAGGAGGTAGTGAACATTATATTGGCCTAAGACTACTCGTTCAAAAACATTTACCAGACTTTAGCAGCAAGTGAAAGGGTAGCTCCGCAGAATAGCGTGATCGCGAGTTTGCCCCTCCCCCAACGCGAACTTGTTCGCGCCCCCTCCCCGCAAGCGGAGAGGGGCCTAACGGCGTGCTTACTCCCCTCTTTCTCCGCCTGCGGGGAAAGGGGGGCTGGGGGGAATAGGGGCTAACATGCGCCAATCACGTTATTTTGTAGTCCTACCAGTGAAAGCGGAATTACTGTAAACTGCTGCACAAAACGTAAGATTAACTTTTGTTTCCTTTTGTTTTCAAACAGAATACAATAAAATGAAATCCATGTCAACCTCTCTAGAGGATCGTCGCACAGGCGTAACGGGGTTGTATTGGTGATTTTTTGAACGAAACCATTCGAAAGGCCTATACTTACGCAGTTGCGATAATGGCTTAGAAGGAAAACATGATGGAAGAAATTGTCATCGGGTTAGATATCGGGACCAGCGGCGCAAAAGCCCTCGCTGTTGATCGCAGCGGGCAGGTCTGTGCGCGCGCCGACTGTGCATTTGAGTCGCCGCCCTACCAACCAGCACCCGGTCGCGCGGAGCAGAACGCGGAAGAATGGTGGCAGGTGAGCGTGGACTGCCTCAAACAGTTGGCGGCGGCGCTGCCTGATGTGCGTGTGGTCGCGCTTAGCGTTGATTCCACGTCTGGCACGATTGTGCCGGTCGATGCGGCAGGCGATCCGCTGCTGCCTGCGATGATGTATAACGATGGGCGTGCGCAAGGGTTGGAAGAGCAGGTCAACGATGCGGCGGCAGATCTGCGTGCGAAACTAGGCTACGGGTTCTCTGCCACGTTTGCGCTGGTGAAACTGTTATGGTTGCAGC
>CBEVZO010000171.1:0-7120 GCA_965554365.1 uncultured Anaerolineae bacterium | reverse complement strand
CAGGTGGAAAGTGATCTACTACGCGTTGAAATTCTGCGCATTGTACCCAATTTGGGGCAAATGCACATCTTTTTGCTTGCACTAATGGACCACATAACACACCGCGCTGTACGGGGAGTTAAACCGGTACAACGCGGTTGATATTAGCGTTTGTTGGTGTGGGAGCGGCTATCGTGCCAGCCAGCCGCCGTCCACGGGGATCACAGCGCCTTGCATATAGGCCGCTGCATCGGACGCCAGAAAGGTCACAATGCCCTTGAGATCGCCGGGATCGCCCCAACGTTCTGCCGGGATGCGCGCGAGAATCGCCTCGTTCCGCACGGGATCAGCGCGCAACGGGGCGGTGTTAGCGGTTGCCATGTACCCCGGCGCGATGGCGTTCACGTTGATGCCGTCGGCGGCCCATTCGTTCGCGAGCGCGCGTGTCAGTCCGGCGACGGCGCTCTTGGCGGCGGTGTATGACGGAACCAGAATCCCGCCCTGGAAGGACAGCATCGACGCGATATTAATGATCTTGCCGCTGCCTTGCGCTTTCATCACACGTCCCGCCGCCTGTGAGAGGAAGAACAACGCGCGCAGGTTGATGTTGATCACATCGTCCCAATCCTGCTCGCTGAACTCCACCGCTGGCGCGCGTCGGATGATGCCCGCGTTGTTCACGAGGATATCCAGCCGCCCCAACTCGTCCACGATGCGCTTCACATGCGCGTTGAGATCGTCAACGGTGGCTGCCAGCAGGTCTACTTGCAGCGTGATGAATTTGCGGCCTAACGCCTCAACCGCCGCGCGAGTGTCGGCGCAATCGGGAGTACGGTCCAGTCCGGCGATGTCAGCTCCGGCTTCCGCCAGTCCAATCGCCATCGCCTGCCCCAAACCTTGATTCGCGCCAGTCACTAACGCGACTTTGCCGTCTAGTTTGAATTGATCCAGGATGCCCATGATTTTCCTCGTTCCTTAGCGCAGATCGCTCATGGCGACCGGGTCCATATCGGTGAACGCCTGGTTCTCGCCCGCCATCGCCCAGATAAACGCGTAGTTGCCCGTGCCCATCCCCGCGTGGATTGACCAGCTTGGTGAGATCACCGCTTGCTCGTCGCGCATCACGATGTGGCGCGTTTTGTTAGGATCGCCCATCAGGTGGAAGACCACGTTGTCGCCTTCGATGTCGAAGTAGAAATATACCTCGGAGCGGCGCGAGTGCAGGTGCGCGGGCATGGTGTTCCACATATTGTTCGGTTCCAGCAGTGTGACACCCAGCGTCAACTGGCAGCTTTTCACGCCGTCGGGATGGATGAACTTGTAGATCGTGCGTTCGTTGGAGTTGGCGATATCGCCCAGGCGCAGTGGTTCAGCATCGCTGATCGGGATGTGCGTGGTGGGATAGGTTGTGTGGGCGGGCACGCTCATGAAGTAGAAATGGGCAGGTTGTGCTGCATCAGCGCTGGCGAACTGTACCACTTTTGCGCCCAGGCCCACATAGAGACCGTCCAGTTTTTGCATGGCGAACGTTGCGCCGTCCACCGTGACCTTGCCCGCGCCGCCGACGTTGACGATGCCGACTTCGCGCCGTTCGAGGAAAAACGCCGTGCCAAGTTCCTTTACGTTGTCCGGCAGCGCCAGCGGTTCACCCGTCGGAGCCGCGCCGCCGATGATGACGCGGTCGATGTGCGTGTAGACCATCGTGATCGCGCCGTCCACAAACAGTTTCTCGATCAGAAATTCGTCACGCAACTGGTCGGTGTTGAAATGTTGTACTTTGTCGGGGTGCGACGGATAACGCATTTCCATGATGTATAGGCTCCTTTTAATTGGTGTGCCGTGTAGTTATTTCGTAACGCTGAATGGTTCGAGATGGCGGTCAAAGTGGCGCTTGAGTACCTCGTGATAGCGCGCCTCGTGGGTGCGGACCATCGTGTGCAGGTCCGTGCCGTATTGGTCGAGGACCGAGCCGAACGTGACGTGCAACACTTGCCGCGCGTCGAATTGGTCCAACACGCCCGGCAGTTCCGCATCAGGCAGATCGTGCCCGGCGGGCACTTTGCTGAGTTGCGCCGACACATGGTACGTCGCACGATCTTCGGGGTAGCGGGCGCGCGCGAAGTCGAGAATCACGCGGAACATGGCGGGGTCTACTTCGGCCCACACACGCAGCGCTTCGAGATAGCTGGTTCCGGCGGTTTTCAGGTGGACCGCGCCGCCTGCGTGCCGCACAGCCAGCGGGTAGACGGTGAATTTGTCCGAGCCGGAATGCAGACTCAGCTTATAGCCGCCGATGTGCCGCAGCACCGCCGCGTGCCCGGCGAGATTCGCGTCCAGCGCGTCCAGATCGCCAATGAAGTCCACGCCTTTTTCAAAGCGGCCCACAAAACGCGGTGCAAGACTGACCCATGACACGCCGAGGCGTTGCATTTCCAACGCGACGTAAAAATGCTCGTGGATGGAGGTCGGCGTTTCGGTTTCGTCCACCGACACCTCAAAATCACACGGGCGGTCGCTGAGGCGCAGCTTGAGATACTGGAACATCTTGGCGACGTAGGCCACCGCGCGCCCATATTTTGTTGCCGCGCGCAGCACGGTCGCTTCGTCAAACACGAGTTTCAGTGTACCGAGATCGAACTCCTGCCCCACGAACCGTGACGCAAGATCGTCCGCTGAGCTGTCGAGCGCCTTCCAGGGCAGCGCGGCCACTTTCTCGCGCAGTGTGGCTTCGGTGTCCGTGTCAGCGTCGTTGTCCACATGCTCACTCGGATCAACGGTGAAGAACGAATAGCCCGCCGCGACAAATGCATCAACATCGTCCGGCGTCTTGAGATGGTCAGCGTCCGCGCCCCAGGGTTCGCGCCAACCAGCCTGGAACACGCCCCACATCGCATCATCATTTACCTGCTGCGGGGTGCGCCCAGTCCGCGAATTTTCGCGCACGGATTGCTGGCTGAAGATCGGCGCGACGCCTGTGCCCTGCACCGACAGGACGTGTCCCGGTGTGGCAATGCCGAGCCGGTCCCCGAAGCCCGCCGAGGTCGCCATGCCCAACGGTGCAGTGTTCAACCAGGACAGCCGTGTACGCAGTGCAGCGGTGTTCTCCGGCGTCAGTGGACAGCGCAGCGTCCCGCCCATTTGGTGCGTTTCCCCGGCGAAACCGCTGGCGTCACCTTTCACCAGCAGGAACTTCTCCAATGTGGCGGGGTCCTGAGCCAGTACGTAGCGTGTGCCGCCATGTTCGACCACCGACGCTTGAAATACGTCCAGCCCTTCAACACGTATGGTATCGCTCACAGTTTGTAGCTCCGTTTTGCCAGCCCGTAGGCCATATCTTTCATCATTTCGGCGGCGTCCGCTTGATCCAACATGCCGCGCACGACCAGCCCCGCGAGCCAGTTCGCGCTGACACGTCGCCAGACATCGTGCCGCGCCGGGATCGACGGGAACGCGCGCGTATCGTCATTGAAGCCCGCTGTGTTGTAGAGTCCGGCAGTTTCCAGCACCTGATCTAAGTAGCGCACCATCCCGTTCAAGCTGTCGTGGAACCATCAGGGCGGCCCTAGTTTCAGCGCGGGATAGTGTCCTGCCAGCGGCGCGAGTTCGCGGGCGTAGGTCGTTTCATCCAGCGTGAACAGGATCAGCGTCAGGCGTGGATCGCTGCCAAAGGCGTCGAGCAGCGAGCGCAAGTTGCGCGTGTACTCGGTGGCGAGGGGCATATCCGCGCCCATGTCGCGTCCGAAGTGAGTAAAAATCGCCGCGTTGTGGTTGCGCGAGGAACCAGGATGAAGCTGCATCACTAATCCGTCCTCGGTACTCATGCGTGCCATCTGGATCAGCATGTGGCCCGTGAAACGGCGTGCGTCCTCCGGCATGATCTTGTCGTTGAGCGCCCGCGTGAAGATCGCGTCTACTTGCTGCGCGCTGAGTTGCTCCGTGTAAGGCGTCAGTGCAGCGTGATCAGTGGCCCGTGCGCCCAGCTGCTTGAAGAACGCGCGGCGCTGCTCCAACGCGGCGATGTATGATGGGTAATCATGCACGTCGATGCCCGACACGGCGCTGAGTTGATCAATGTTGGCGCGCCACCCTGCCGTATCAAGATTAACGACGGCATCCGGGCGGAACGTGGGCCGGATCGTCGCGTCCCAACCCGAATCGCGAATCGACTGGTGATGTGTCAACGTGTCGGTGGCGGCGTCGGTGGTACACAACACCTCGATGTTGAACTGCTCGAACATGCGGCGCGGTTGTAGCTTTGGTGTGGCGAGCGCCGCCGTGATCTGATCGTAGACTGCCTGCGCCGTCGCGCTGGTGAGCTTCTGGCGCATGCCGAACACGTCGTAGAATTCCTGATCCAGCCATACGCCGGTGGGCGTGCCGCGAAACAGGTGGTAGTAATCGGCGAACAACTGCCAGATTTTACGGTGATCTTGCTCCACTGGCCGGCCATCCTGACGCGGGATACCCAGCGCTTCCAGCGCGATGCCCTGCGAATACAGCATACGGAAGACGTAGTGATCGGGGATTAACAGCAGGTCTACGGGCGTACCGAACGAGTAGTCCGGGTCCGCGAACAGGCGCGGATCAACGTGCCCATGTGGGCAGATTAGCGGCAGGTCAGCGCACAGGGCGTAGAGTTCCTGCACGACGGCTTTCTGCCGCGCATCAGGACCAAAAAACCGGTCCGGGGCTAACACAAGGTCTGAGGTTGTCATTCTGAGTGCTCCCTCCGTGTGATGGGAAAAGCGATCCCAGTCGGAACAATTGGAAACAGGGCCACAGACGCGGGGTGGCATTGTGGCCCTGGTGTACGCGTAAACAGTGCGCCGCGCCGTCAGTTAATCAATCAGCCGGCAAGAATTCCTCGCGGATGGGCGAGAACGTATCTACCAACCGCACCTTGTCCGAGAGTAGTTGGATGGTGTGCGGCACGTCCGACGCCACCGTGATCATGTTGCCGGGGCCGAGTTTATGCGGCTCCCCATCGAGGAAGAACAGCAGCTCACCCTCCGCGACATATGTGATCTGTTCGTGCGGGTGGCTGTGCGGCGGATCGGGTGCGGACGCGGGCCCGTCCACAAAGTCGATCACGACCATCATCAGATCGTTGGTGTGGACCAGATAGCGTGTGCGGCCTTCGCCAATTGATTCGGGCGTAACCTCGTTTTGGCGTAGTACGGTCATGGCTATAGCTCCATCAAGAATAGCTGTACACGCCCGCCGTGATCGGACGCATACAGGATACGGCTGCCGTCCCAATCCCAGGTGGGGTGGCAATGGCTGCTCTGCGTGTGCCAGGATGTTTTGTGGTTGGCGATGGTTTCGAGCGTGGCTTTTTCGCCCGCAATATCGATTAGCACGAGGTCGTCCACGTCGTCGCCGACCAACACCGTATTATCTGGATTGGCGTGGTAGTGGTTGCAGTAGAACGGCATGTCGATCCGCCGCACCAGCGTACCATTTTTGTTCATCAAGCCCACGAAGGGAACCATAACATTCTCGTTGACCGGCACATCCGTGACGACGGCCTGCGTGCGGTGTGATGTGATCGTGCCGTCGTGACCGGGGCCGCGATTGTCAAAGAAGATCAGCCCGTCCTGCGTCCAGAACTCGTGCCCGATGGCGTCGTTTTCGTCCTGGCGGAAGCACGGCTTGGCCTCGCGCGAGATGAAGTCGAGGAACCAGATGCGCTGCGTGACCAGATTCCAGGGACCTTCGTGGCAGAACATGCCAAAGGTGGGATCGTCCGGCGCAAACTGGAAGTGCCCCAACTGGTGCGTATCCTTGAACACGTCATACCAGCCGGAGCCGTCTAGATTCGCGACTGTGACGCGCCCATCTTTGACCAGATAGTAGCGCTCCTTGAACCCGGAGTAGTTCGCACCACTGTAGCGGAGGTGTGCTTCGGTGCTTGCGTTGCGACAGAACGCCACATAGCGCTTGTTTGCTACGATCGAGGGGACGCTCGACAGTTCGAAGCCCGGTTCGGCTTCATAAAGCGTGGTGGTTTTGCCTGTGCGCGTGTTGAGGACGCACACCCGGCGATCCTGCGTGCGATAGGCAATAAGATCGCTTTCGGGCGTTTTGGTCGTGGAGCCGGAGCCGCTCAGTACATCGTCGGAAAGCTGCTCCATCACGCCCGTATCGAGGTTCATACGGAACAAGTTATAGGCCGGACTCTCGTGCGGCGCTTTGTCCTCGCCGGACGCGCGATCAGAGACGAAATAAATGCTGTTGGAATCCCGATCAAACGAGTTTTCGGTGAAATAGAAATGAACATTGTTGCCGGTGCTGGTCAATTGCTTGATCGTGCGCCCGGTTTTTTCGTCCTTAAACTCACGCATTTCAGACTGCCATTGCTGACTAACCATAAGTTAGCACCCTCTCCATAGTGGTAATCGCGGTATTTATGCACCGTAGCTGCGGTAGCGTTCAATCACTTCAACCATCGCGAAAATGTTATCATCCGGCGTGCCGTAATCCATGTTGATGCAGCACACGCCAACGTGTTCCAGCGGTCCCACCGCTTGTAGCAGCCGCGCGGTGTCCGCTGCGATATCTTGGGGCGACGCCTGTAACATGCGTACCGGATTGAGCCGCAAGTTCAAGAAGGCATCCGGCAGCGCCGCGCGGGTGGCTGCGGGGTCCGATCCCCACCCCACTTCGCAGTACACCTCGCCCGTTTCGGCATAGGCCGGGGCGACGGCCTGCAAGTTTTCACCGCAGTGATGAATGCCGAAGGGCCGCGCACGGTCAGCCATACGTTTTTCAATCGGAAGCTGCATCGCGCGGTAACTGGCCGGTGAGATCATCTGCACTGAGCAGTTCGCGTGCAGAAATAGTCGCGGATCAATGCGCTCGACCATGCGGTTCACTGAGATGGAGGCGCTGCCTGTGTGTTCGCGGATAGTTAGCGCCACGTCTACGATTAGTTCGCCGATGATCTCCAACAGTCGTTTCACGCGTGCCGGAGCATCGTAGAAGTCAACGAACAGGTTTTGTCCATAGAGGTGATAGGCCGCGTTGAGCAGCCCGTCCGTATTGAGATCGCCCATCACTGTGCCATAACGCGCTTTTAACGCCGTGATATCGGCGATGATCTGCTGCATCGGCCAACGTTGAGTGAAATCGGGCTTTTCGA
>CBEVZO010000170.1:0-7156 GCA_965554365.1 uncultured Anaerolineae bacterium | reverse complement strand
CGCAACTGGCCCGCCCGTCACCCAACTTTTGCGCCCGTTGATGATGTAATGTGTACCGGCGTCATTCAGCACGGCACGCGTGCGCATCGTGGCGGCGTCACTGCCACTCTGCGGTTCAGTGAGCGAGTACGCGCCGATCTGCTCACCGCTCGCCAGCGGCACAAGGAATTTCTGGCGTTGTTCCTCTGTGCCGAAGCGCAACAGACCGCCATTGACCAGACTGTTGTTGACGCTCATCACGGTGCTGTGCGCGGCATCTGCTTTGGCGATCTCGATCAGCGCCAACACATACGCGAGGGCGTCCATCTCCGCGCCGCCGTACTGTTCGGGAATCTCAACGCTCATCAGGCCCATTGCGCCCATCTTGCGCACGGTGTCCAGCGGGAACTCACCGCTTTCGTCAAACTCTGGCGCGATGGGCACGATCTCGCGCCGCGCGAAATCGCGTGCGGCATTGCGTAGCATCAGGTGTTCGTCGGACAGATCAAAGGGAAGTGCAGAGGTTTGAATAGTCATAAGGGGATATCTCCAAAATAAGTGTGTTTGTGCCTGATTATACAGTGGACGTGTGAAAACAGGCACGCCGGGTTTTAAAACCATAAAAAAGCGGTAAAAAAACAGTTTGTTGCGCCGTGTTTTATGCTACATTAATTGTATGTCTTAGCTTGACTGTACAAAGTCGAGCTTAGCCCCATGGAGAGAAAATGCTATGCATCCAAAACGTATTGGTACGGTAGTGGTCGTCGTGCTGCTGCTGACGTTGCTGCTGACGGCGTGCGGCTCCGGTGATGATGACAAGGACGAGGGGCCGACGAGCTACAAGGTCGGGATCATCTTGTCCAGTTCTATTCAAGTGATGGTTTCAAATCCACTTAAGATCGAGTTAGAAAAACTGGAGTATATCGAGGGCGAAAACATCGAATACATGGTGCGCGTGACCGAGACAACGGAAGGGCTGGACGCGATCATTGACGAGCTGGTCGAGGCCAAAGTGGATGTGATCTACACGTCCGGCGCGGGTGAAGCGAAGGCGGTACTCGACCGCACGGACCACACGCCCGTTGTGTTTGCGAGCGGCTTCGATGAGATCGTCGAACTGCTGCGCGAGCCGCAAGCTGAGGGCGCACTCGTGACCGGGATCACGTTGGGCGATGCGACCACGCGGCGGTTAGACTTCCTCTTGAAGATCGACCCCACGATTCAGGTAATCTACGCGCCGTATGATCCGGCAAATGCACTCTCGGCGGCGGGTTACGCGCGTCTGGTCGAGGTCGCGCCACGCCTTGACGTGGAGATCATCGGGGTGGAAGTGACCGGGATCGAGGATTGCGAGCAAGCGCGGGCCAACATGCCCGATAACGTAGACGCCATGTTCCTGTGGACCGAACGCTTTGCGGTCGAAACGTGGGGGCCGTTGGCGGCGCTGGGGATTGAGCGTCAGATTGCCACATCCGTACCGCTCTCGCAGATCGAACTGCTCGATATGCTGATGGGCTACGGGCCAGACTTCGAGTCCAGCGGCGAGCAGTCGGCGCGCATTGTGGACCGTGTGCTGCGTGGCGATCCGGCGAACGAAATTCCGATTGAACCGAGCGATCCCGCGTTGGCGATCAGCCTTGCGGTGGCGGACCAGATCGGCCTTGAAATCACCGACGCGCTCCTGGCGCAGGCGACCGTAATCGCGCGGGGTGACAACCCCGATCCGGCGGTGGTGATCGAAACAGATGAACAGGCGGAAGGGGCATGCAACACTACCCTCAACACACCACTGGGGCTGACAGCGGGCTGCGTGACCGTCAGTTGTGATGCGCTGGTCAATACCGCAATTATCACGTATGAGGACAAGGTCGATGTAGAAGCCTGTGAAGTAGAGCGCGCGCTAGGGGCATGTTCTACGCCGGGCAGCAGCACCTATTTCTTTGAAGGCGAAATTATATCACTGTCTAGCGGGTGTATACTGGCGGGCGGCGAGTGGACTGCGCTTAACGTACCGGACGCGGCGGCGGACGATGATACTGCGGCGGACGATGCGACGGCGGAAGACGAAACCGCCGAAGCAGACGATGCTGCCGAGGCAGAAGACGCACCAGCGGAAGAAGACACAGAGGAATAAGCGCATTAGTGGCGTGGGTTATGCACACGGCGCGCTGATACACACAACAACGCTGACTACAACGGGCAATGTGGGCGATTGGTGGGCCGTACAATAGCGTGTACTGTTCATTTTAGTGGGGAGCAAGATCATAATGAGCCATAAACGTATCCGTATTGTGTTGTGTTTGGTACTGCTGCTGGCGCTGATCCTGACAGCCTGCGGCTCCGACGATGAAGACCAGGTAGTGGAAAAGCAGTCCTACAAAGTGGGCGTGTTGTTAACGACCCCAATGGATTACATGGTCTCGAATGCACTCACGATTGAGTTGGAAAACCTGGGGTATGTGGAAGGCGAACACGTCGAGTACGTAATCCAACTCGCCGCAACACCCGCAGAGATAGACGAGACGCTAGCAGGATTTGTCGCCGCCGAGGTGGACGTGATCTACACGGCCAGCGCAGGGGACGCCCATGGGGCATTAGGGCACACCAACGACATCCCGATTGTGTTTGCGAGTGGGATTGACGAGTTGGTTGAGCTGCTGCGCGTGCCGCATGCTGTGGGCGCACGTGTGACCGGGATCACGTTGGGTGACGTGACAACACGCCGCCTCGATTTCCTGCTGAAGATCGACCCCTCGATTGAGGTGGTCTACGCGCCGTATGATCCCACCAATGAAGTCTCAGCCGCCGGTTTTGCGCTGCTCAACGAGGTCGCGCCGCAACTGGACGTAGAGATTGTGGGGGCCAAAGCCACTGATATCGCCACCACGCAGCAAGCCGCTGACGCAATGCCCGACAATGTGGACGCGCTTTTCCTGTGGACCGAACGTTTTGCGATTGAAACGTGGGGCATCTGGACCGAGCTAGCCCTTGAGCGTCAACTCCCCACCTCGGTGGACACCGCAAATATCGAAGTGCTGGACTTCCTGATGGGCTATGGCCCCAACTTCGATACCACCGGCGCGCAGTCGGCACGCATTGTGGACCGCGTGCTGCACGGCGATCCGGCGAACGAAATCCCGTTTGAACCCAACGATCCCGCGCTGGCGGTCAATTTGGAAGTCGCGGACATGATCGCCCTGGATGTCTCCGACACGATCCTCGCGCAAGCGTCGGTGATTGTGCGCGCTGAAGAAGCGGACCCCTCCTTCGCCGCCACCGGAGATGAGGTGGAAGGCGCATGTATGACCGTATTGCTCAGCCCATTGGGAGCCACTGCCGCGTGCGTGGATACGCCGTGTGAGGCGCTGATCGATACGACGCTGATCACGTTTGAAGAAAAAGTAGAGGCGGAGGATTGCGCACTCGACGGCGTCATCGGCGTGTGTACAGTAGATGGCAGCAGCACTTTTTTCCTTGAAGGTGCGGTAGACGTGCTGGCAAACGGCTGCACTATCACCGGCGGGGAATGGACCGCGCTGATCGAGCTGGATGGCGCAGGTGCGACAGATGAGTCTGCTGCTGCGGGTGAAGCGGACGGGGAATAGCAGAAATCTGATGCGCGTAGGATAGCGTGTGTGTAGTCGCGCAGGTCGCTGCGGAGTGAACCCCGCAGCTACGCAAAACCAAAGAACGCTAAGCGCCCTCGATTGTGCATCCACCGAGGGCGCTCAATGTAACGCGTATTGCCATACGCCCTTTTATCAGTTTTCGCTTGACCGGGCACGGCAGAGCAGCGTCCCTACGTGAAAACGTGCTTCAACTCCCAGCCCCATCGCCCGGTCAAATACTGGCGATCCCGCGCTACTTCCGTTCTTCCCACTCGTGGACAACCTCTTGCAGCAGCGTGCGTATCGCGTCATCCGTAATATCGCCCACGCCGTCATAAAACTGGTCATCCACCTGAATCCGCACGCCGCCAGAGAGCGACGGCTCAACCTTGAGCGTGCGCTCCGCGAATTCGCCCGTGCGCGCGAGTCGCTCTTGCAGCACAATGTCGATTTCCTCTGCTACCGAGAGTTCCCGTCCCGGCTCCACCGGGGGCGGGTCGTGTTTTTGCCCGATTGCCATGCCCGCAATCTGGCGGAACATAGTGCCCGGAGCCATCGACGGCAGTTCGTCGTCGGGTAGCACGGTTGAGACGACGCGCGGCGCAGGTTGGCCCGGCGCATCGGGTGATTCATCAGCAGCGGGAGATTGCGGCGGCGCGGTGGGCTGCGCTTGCTGTGCGGCTTGCGCCATCTGCACGAGATCGCGCACCACAGCCGTGAACCGTCGCCCAAAGCCTGCTGCTTGCAGCGACGCGACCTCTGTGAAACGTTGATCGCCCATGTCAATCACCAATCCGCCAGCGGTCAGATCGCGGAACACATACAACAGTTCAACTGCGTCCGGGGGCGGCGGAGTGCTGCCGGGCATATCGGGGCTTGCGGTAGGTGGCGGGGCGGCGGCCTGATCTGCGTCGGACTGCGCATGGGCGGTCTTTGCCAGCGCCACAAGATCGCGCACGACAGCCGTCAGGCGGCGCGTGTGTCCCGCGTGTGCCAGGTCTACGGCGGACATGAAGCGTTGGCCCTCAATATCGACGATCAGATCACCCGCAGAAATGTCACGGAAAACGCGCAGTAGGGCCACAAGATCAGTACCGGCAGCGCCGGCGGCAGCAGCCACAGCGTCCGGCAATGCGCTCAAATCAAACGGCTCCGGCGCAAACGTGGCTTCCGGCGCGGCCTCGGCTGCATCAACGTCGGCACGCTCTACGTCGGCGGGCGCGGGATCATCATCCAGCGCAAAATCGGACTCCAACGCGTCAGCGAGCGCCGCATCAGCGACAGGCGCGGGGCGCGCAGAAAACATATCAGCGGACGCATCACCGGGCAGATCGCCAAGCATGTCAGCCAGATCAGGTTCTGGCAAATCGCCCACCAACAGGTCGAGATCAGGGGCCAGCGGATCATCCGGTTGGCTCGGCGCGGGGCGGGGTGGCGCAGGTGCAGCCAACGGGGGCGTCGTGGTGCGGGGCGTGCCGCTAAGCGTATCAAACTGCTGGCGTAGCCACTGGAACACCCAAATCCAGAAGGCGGGCGGCGGTTCCTGGCCCAGTTTTTCGGCGCGGCGACGCTCGGCTCCGCGCTGCAACGACAGCGCGAAAATCACCGCCCACAGAATGCCCAACACGCAGGTGACTACGATCAGACCGCGCGCCTGGCGCAGAAAATTCCCCATCGTGTCATCCTGCGCCAGGATCATCCAGCCGGTGAGAAACGTGTGAAGCAGTACGGGAGTCATAACGTTACCCTCGTTTGTGTAATACGCCGCCGGTTACTTATAGACTGCCCAGGTCGGGGGGCGAACTATAGTCGTCTTGTTCTGCCTGTGGGAACACGCTACCCAGCACAGCTAACAAGACCCCCACTACGATCCAGCCCTGAACAAATGTGAAAAAACCGATAATCGCCATCGCCTCTTTGAGCGTCGTGTCGTCGCCGATAACTTCTTCCGTTAACTCGCCCGGAATCTCGTAAACGATATCGCCAATGGCCGAGTCTATGAAGTCGCTGCCGGCTTTGGATACATCATACTGCCACGTATCCTCAATGTTCCAGAGACCACCCTCTTCAATCGCTTCTTCGAGCATGAAGATCGTGACCCAGGGAATCACGGCCAGAATGAGAATAATCAGTCCCAAGAAACCGCTGAGCGATGTGTTCGTGTTTTTCATAATGCGCTATCCTCTCTGTTGAAACCCTCATCCGGCACGTCACGCGTAGCCCAGAACCGGTAAATGGCGACCACAGCCTGCCAGATGACCAGCAGTTGGAACAAAGTAGCCGCACTGATCATGAATCCGTGTTTGCGTGAGCCGGTATCGTCCCAACTCACTTCCTCAGCCACACGAATCGGCGCAGCGTAGACCAGATCACCGGTCCGTGAAGTAATAAGATTGTCCAGACGGATCGCGGTACGGCGCTCCCAGGTATCCTCGACGACACGATTGCCGCCCTCAGCAGTGGCATTCTCAATGGCTTCCCACCACAGGTGCAGCGAGAGCCAGGGAATCACGGACAAGATCAGGATGATCACCACCAGCAGCAGCGTGACAAGCCGGTTCAAGGTTAACTGCATAACGCGCATCCTTTGCTGCATAGCCCATAGCAGCTTTAAGTATGCTGCGGGTCAGCGTGTTTGGCAAGCGGGACAGAGATGTGTTCCACGCTGCCCTACAACAATGCACTCCACCGGATGCCCACAGCGCGGACACGGCTCCCCGGCGCGCCCGTAAACGTTGAGCATATGTTGCGCTTTGCCGCGTGTGCCGTCCGGCTTGCGATACCAGTTCACCGACGCGCCCTCGCGCGCGATGCCGTCGCGCAATACGTGCTGGATCGCGGCGTGTAGCCGGGTGATGGCGTCATCGTCCAGCGTATCGGCGGTTTGTAGGGGATGCAGTTGGGACAGAAACAGCGCCTCGTCCGCGTAGATGTTGCCGATGCCCGCCACAAACCGCTGATCCAGCAGCAATGGCTTGATCCGCCCGCGCCGGTGGGCGAGGCGGGCCGCGAACGCATCCCGCGTGAAGGCGTCGTCCAGCGGTTCCGGGCCGAGTTTGCCGACAATCTCCTGCGGATTTTCCACGAGATAACAGCGTCCGAATTTGCGCGCATCGGAGAAGCGCAGTTGGTGCGCGTTGTCGAGTTGGAACGTCACCCGCACCCAGCGATCCGCGTCGTGTGTCGCGTCATCGGGCGTGACGTACAGCCGCCCGGTCATGCGCAGATGCACCAGCAGCGTGTCGGGGTACAGGTGGATTAGAATGTATTTGCCGCGCCGCGAAAGCCGCTGCACGCGCTGGCCCTCGATTTTGCCCGCGAAGATCACGGCGGGCGGCGTTTCGAGCGCGCGGGACCAGTCATAGCGCAACGCGGTGATCGTGCGTCCGGCCAGCGGATCAACCAATCCGCGCATCACGGTTTCGACTTCGGGCAGTTCGGGCATTTAGGCGTCAGTATCCTTTGCGGGTAGCTCCACAGATTTCCGTTTACGGGAGAGGATTTAGGGGAGAGACTATGCTGATTATGGCACAGGAGGCTTTTCCGCTACCACTTCGCGCGGAGAACCG
>CBEVZO010000169.1:0-7188 GCA_965554365.1 uncultured Anaerolineae bacterium | reverse complement strand
CGTGTCAAAGGTGGAGTGGTTACGCGCCGCCGCCACAAGAAAATCCTGAAAATGACCAAGGGCCAGTGGGGTACGAAGCACCGGCTGTTCAAGCGCGCCAACGAAGCAATGATGAAAAGCCAGTGGTACGCCTACCGCGACCGTCGCCAGCGTCGCCGTGACATGCGCCGCCTGTGGATCACGCGTATCAACGCCGCCGCGCGTCTGAATGGCCTGTCCTACAGCCGCTTCATTCACGGCCTCAAGCAGGCGAACATCGAACTCGACCGCAAAGTGCTGGCCGATCTCGCTGTGCGCGATGCGGACACCTTCACCAAGATTGTCGCGCTGGCGCAGGCTTAACCCTGACGTACGGCACGATATCTCGCAGTCATTGACGATAAAACCGGCGGCTAGTGTGACTATAGCCACGACGCCGGTTTTTCGTGTTTAAGTAAACAGCCGTTAGCAATTAGCGATAAGCTGTTAGCAAAAACCCTGGTTCTAACGTTTTGCATTGGTTTTGATGCAGTGACGGATCAGCCCCTCCCCCTGGCCCCCTCCCCGCAAGCGGAGAGGGGGAAACAGGTGTCTGCTTTCCTCAGCACAGTGCAATGGAGAAACGATTTAGAGGCAGCGTATTATGCGACCAACTCAATCCGTTAGAAGCAGCAAAAAAACCCGCTTCACGACACAAGTCAACGTTGTGGACATACATGTGTTTTTTGCTAACCGCTAATGACTTAAATGCCGGACAGTTTTCAGCCCACAGCAATCAGCACAGACGGTTGATCTGCGGTATGCTAGTGGCTGAGAAGCTCATTGCTGAAGGCTGACAGCTAGAATCATGACGCGCGTATTCCCGAACTTACATGACGAAGCCGGACGGACCACCGTCGCGTTCCGCCCCACGCCCCCCGTGATCGCCCCACTCGCGTGGCTATGGTGTAGCATCGGCGGTGCGGCACTCGCCTTTGTCGCGACGCTGACGCTCACCGTGCGAGACCTGACCACATTCAACTTTGATGTGCTGTTCGCGGGGCTAACCGTGCCGGGAACGCTGCTGATTTACCTTGTGGTGCGACTCACGACGCGCCCAGGCGTGGCGCTGCAAGTCACGTTTGACGAGCTATCCGGCTTTATGACGGTGGCCCGCCGCCGTGCGCGCGAGGATTTGCGCTTTACGGTGGGTGATGTGGGCGGCTTTCGGCTGGTGCAAACCGATCAGCGCGGGTGTCTGCTGATCATGGACACGCGCACACAGGGCGAAATCCTGTTGATCAGCACACGCCGACACTGCACGGCCCGACACGAAACCCAACAGGGCTTGCAGAATTTCGCGGATCGCCTGAACCTGGCGCACGACACCACGCTGCACGAAATGCACGTGATCCACCGCCCGCGCACCCCTGTGCAACCGCCGCCGGGAACTGTGATTTCTCCGGCTGATGCGCGCCGCCAACGGTCGATTTACACGGACCCCAACGCCGCCGCCCCTTACGATTCCGATCCGCACCGGCCCGCCGGTTTACCGTCACAAATGGGTAATGATGAATACGATTAGCAGTATACAGAATCCGCGCGTGAAGCTGGTGCGCCAGTTACAGAGCCGCGCGAAAGTTCGCCGCAACGAATCAAAGCTGGTGCTGGAAGGCGTGCGCCTGATCAAGGACGCGCTGGACACGCGCATCCCGGCGGATTTCGCGTTTTATACCGAGGGCATTCGCGACAAAAACGATGCTGCCGACAGCGTGATCACACAAATGGAAAATGTGGGCACGCTGTGCCTACCCGCGACTGCGCCGGTGATGCGCGAGATGACGGATACCGAAACGCCGCAGGGTGTGCTGGCGGTGTTCCCCTGGCCGGAAATTTCTGTGTCCAAAGACCCTGAACTGGTGGTCGTGGCGGACGGTTGGCGCGATCCCGGCAACCTGGGAACGATGCTGCGCACGGCGGCGGCGACGGGCGTAGAGGTCGTGGTCCTGATGCCCGGTACAGTGGACGCTACAAACCCCAAGACGCTGCGCGCGGGCATGGGCGCACAGTTCCGCGTGCCGACGTGGAGCATGACATGGGAACACCTGCTATCGCGGTTCCCCAACCACGCGATCTACCTCGCGGACATGGGCGGTGAGACGGCCTATGATGAGGTGGATTGGACGGAACCGTCACTGCTAATCGTCGGGGGGGAGGCGCACGGCATCACCAAACGCGCCCGCGCTCTGCCCGGCACAACGATCCAGCTCCCCATGAGTGGTAGCACGGAGTCGCTGAACGCTGCCGTCACCGCGAGTATTCTGATCTACGCCGCGCGCCGGCATACGTTATAGTGCGCGTTGGCAGTGTTATGATCTGTTTGTGGGGCACTGATTGCCTGACGACATAGAAATTGTGCAAGAACTATAGCGGGTGGGTCGCAATGGCCCACCGTTTTTGTTACACTCTACTCCGGTAGAAAAAACACCCCATTCGCTGCATCCTATACGCTCCCCACCGCATCCAACCACAGGCAGCATTTCCGAAAGGACTGTACGTATGGTTCACTTGATTCCTGAAGAACTGGATATTCTCGCGGTCGTCGGCGTAATCGTGTTGGGTGCATTTTTTGTCGGGCAGATTTTCCGGCGCTTGAACATCCCACAGGTGGTTGGCTTCATCATCGCAGGGACGCTGCTCGGCCCGTCATTTTTGGGCATCGTGCCGCATGATCTAAGCGATAACCTGACGTTCATCACCGAGTTGGCGCTGGGGCTGATCGGGTTTGAGATGGGCCAGCATCTGCTCTTTAGCGAACTGCGCAAACTGGGCCGCAGCATTATCGTGATCGTGATCTTCCAGGCGCTCGGCGCGTTTCTGTTGGTATTCGCCGGCGTGTACCTGATCACCGGGTCTACCCCAGCGGCGCTGGTACTCGGTGCGATTAGCATGGCGACCGCGCCCGCTGCGACGGTCGATGTACTGACAGAATATGGCGCAGAAGGACCGATGACTACCACACTGCTGGCGGTGATCGGGATTGACGATGCGCTGACACTGCTCGTGTTCAGCATTGCGGCGGCGATGGCGGAACCGCTGCTCACGAACGGGGCGGATATCGGGCTGATGGATGTGTTAACGGGCGGCGGTGAAATCTCGCTGCTGGAGATGATCGAATTGCCGCTGTTTGAAATTGGCGGATCGATCATTGTCGGTATGGTGTTCGGTTTCTTCCTGACGACGGTGATGTCGCATATTCACCGCTCGCATGACAAAGGGCGTCGCCAGCACGACGCGATGGCGGTTTCGATTGCGATGATCTTCATTGCGACCGGTATCTCACGCAGCATCGAACTTTCGCTGATCCTGACCACGATGGTGATGGGGATTGTGGTGGTGAACCGCACGCCGCGCAACGGGCGCTACATCCAGTTCACAATTGAGCAGGCGGGGCCGGTGATCTACGTGCTGTTCTTTGCGCTGGTCGGGGCGGGACTGGATATCGACGCGCTACCGGCGATGGGCGTGTTGGGGCTGGCTTACATTGTGCTGCGCATCATCGGGAAATACGGCGGGGCGTGGATCGGCGGCTATCTCGCGCGGACACCAGCAGTCATCCGTGATAATTTGGGGTTGGCGCTGCTCTCGCAGGCGGGCGTGGCGATTGGGTTGGCGCTGGCATCCAGTAACCGGTTTAGCGAACTGGGACCGAAGGGCGAAGACCTCGCGATCTTGATCGTGAACGTCGTCACGGCAACGACGTTTGTCGTGCAGTTAATTGGTCCGGTGTTGGTGAAAGTCGCGATTCAGCGGGCGGGCGAGTGCGGTGCGTGTGAGTTACCCACGCTGGCGGAGATTGAGGCACTGTAGAAGATCACGGCAGAGTGAACCCCGCAGCTACACAAATTCAAAGGACGCTCAAGCGCCCTCGTTTGGTATGCGAGACTGGGTCGTTTTACGGTCCATTGTGTATGTCTGCGATGACCGCACTAAGCTTAACACGTATAGGGGGCGGGGGGTGAGGTGGTTTTCTACACCCCCCGGCTATACAACACCTGCCCATACGCCTCGCGCACGGTGTCGATCTCAAGCTGCGGCAGCACGTAGTCCCACACAAATGTGGCAAGTTCCGTGAAATCGTGTTGGGCGGCCCAATCGCGCAGCGCCATGAGCAGCAAGTTGTTGATCGGGCGTTTGGTCCACAGGAAAACATGCACGCGCTCTGGTAGGTAGCGATCCTGCTGCATCAGCGCGAACGCCTCCTGCCCGGTCACCGTGATGTGCAACCGCGCCGACTCCACTTCGACGATCTCCGGCACGCTGTTCCAAAAGTCCGGCGGCACGCGGTCCCAATCCTGCCGCGCGGATTGGTAGCGGCCCAGCGGCATGTGCCAACCCGCGATCTGCGCCGCGTCAAACTGCTTGAGTTCCGCCGCTTTGTAGAACACGCGCCCCGCTAACGCAGGAATGATGTGCAACTGACCCGCGTGTGCGCGCGTGAAGCGGTGATGCTCGTATAGTGGCGCGTCGGCTTCCGCGTCCGCGATGGTGATACGTTTGGCGCGGATCGCGTGCGCGATGTTGTGAATGTACGTCAACAGCGCGCTGGTCAGACCGAGATCGGCAAAATCAGGGTGTACGATCAGCTTGCCGATGTTGACATGCTGCCCGAAGGGTTCTGCCTCACGCCAGATGAAGACCTCCGCCATCGCCCCGACGCGCCCCTCAACCTCTGCCACAATGGGTATGCCATCGCCCGCGCGCAGCAGACTCGCTAGATGGACCGCGCACATTTCCACGCTGGCCCAGGGACCGCCGACGAGCCAACGCTCGAACAGCGAAAGGTCCGCGTAATCCATCGGGATCAACTCGCCGTCGATGGCGCGGCGCGTCCAACGCTCAATGTTCAGATTGTGCAAGGCGGTGATCTGCGCGGCATCCGCGAGAGTCGCCTGCCGTACTGTAATTTGCGACATACTCATATTCTCCAGGGCGAATGTATCTTACGCCACACCTGCCACCACGCGCACTGTGACTCCTAATTGCGCCAGAAACCCCGACAACACGGGCCAGGACAGCGGAAATCCTGCGGAATCGCCCGCCGCGAGATACGTCAGGATGTCCAGCAACAACGTCTCGTTGGGTATGTCCGTGTCGCTTTCGCTGAGCGTTACAAAGGCAGTTTCAGCCCATTGAACCAGTTCAGTCTCGGTCAACGTATGATTGAGATGGGTCATGATTTTCTCGACTACAAGTTCCTGCGTGATCATACCCCTTCCGCCGCTTCAAGCGCCAACCGCGTCGCCTGCTCCACATAATCCAGGCATTTTTCACCCACGCCGTCCGCGCGGAACTTCGTCTGGCCCTCCGGCGTGGCGAGATCGCAATCCGTTAACGTGAAGCAATTGGTGCTACCGAACTGCGCCTCGAATGTCTCAAGCAACGTGCTCACTGCCTGGTAATTTGCTGCGCGGTCGTCGGTGGGGGTGTGCATCCCGTTGACCAACCCCAGCCCCATAATCGCACCGGTCACTGCGCCGCACACGCCGTTGGTGCGTGCGAGTCCACTGCAGAAACCAGTCGAGATAGCGGGCAGGAGTGCAGTGTCAACGCCCTGATGCTCTGCAATCGCCAGCAGTACACTCTGCGCACAGTAGTAACCGGACGATGCAAAGAGTTCGCGGGCATGTTGTGCGGTGGCAGCGGGTGTGGTGAGGTCTGCGGAACGGTCAGTCATGTATGCGGCTCCCTCGACAGTCTGTGTCATGTGCTGTGCAATGCGGATCATCACGCTGCTGCCAGTATAGACGCGCGAGGGAGCAGCGTCAACACATGTGGGAACGAAGGGGCCACGAACGAGTTGTCAACCGTTGATCGCGCTGTACAAACCTCACCCCCCGGCCCCCTCTCCACACGCGGAGAGGGGGAGAAACCCGATTCCTTGTTCGCCTGTGGTTCAAGAAAACAGCAATCAAATCTGCGCGCGTAGGGGCGCTGCTCTGCCGCGCCCAAACCAAAATTCTCGCCTGACAGTTTGATGCTGTTGGCGAAATCAGAAAAACAAGAATGGGACACGGATGAACACAGATCAACACGGATTAAAACTGAAATTCTGTGTTTGTTTGTACCCTCTCATGCAATTCGCCAACAGCAGCAGGTTGTTCGTGGACCCCTCCACAATCCTTTTCTGGCAGCGCGCGCCGTTTTGCTGCACAATCTACGCTTTGACATCACACACAGTGCATCACAACTCCCAGGAAACAGTCAGGAGACAGCACAATGGCAACCTGGCGCAATTACGCGGCGTTTTATCCCGGCGCTGAGCATACGGTCACAGGCACGATCAAGGTGGCGCAGGCGATTTACAGCCCGCAGTTGGACAACGCACGCGACATCCTCGTGTATCTGCCGCCGGATTACGACGCGGCTGCCGATCCTGATGATCCCGACGGGGGACGGCGCTACCCGGTGATCTACATGCACGACGGGCAAAACCTCTTTGACGCGGCGACGAGCTTTGCCGGGGCAGAGTGGGGCGTCGATGAAACGCTGGAGGCACTGCACGCCGAGGGCCTCGCGGCGATTGTCGTGGGCATCCCCAACCTGGACGGTGAGATCACGGGCGCGCGGCTGGACGAGTACAGCCCGCATCAGGACAAAAACAGCGGGCGTGGGGGCCGGGGCAATTCCTATCTGGCGTTCATCTGCGACACGCTCAAGCCCATGATCGACGCGCAGTTCCGCACGCTGCCGGATCGCGCGCACACGGGCCTGATAGGATCGAGCATGGGCGGGTTGATCAGCCTGTACGGGTTCTTCAGCCGCCCGATGACGTTTGGTTTTGCGGGCGTGCTGAGTCCGGCGCTGTGGTTTGCCAACGGGTCGATCTTCGAGCCGATCCGCGCGGCGCGTTTCACGCCAGAGCGCCTCTATCTGGACGTGGGCACAGCGGAAGAAAGCCCGAAACACGGCACGGGACCAAACGAGTATCTGGAACTGGCGCACGCCATGCGCGATCTACTGTTGCAAAAAGGGTATCGGGCCGGGCGCGAACTGCTGTATGTGGAGGACGAGGGCGCGATCCATCACGAGTCGGCGTGGGCGCGGCGGCTGCCGGATGCGCTGCGGTTTTTGTTGGGGCGGGGATGAGTGTTGGGACGTATATAAACCCAACCTCACCCCCCAACCCCCTCTCCCGTCAAGGCGCTTGCAAGCAAGCGCCTTGACGGG
>CBEVZO010000168.1:0-7204 GCA_965554365.1 uncultured Anaerolineae bacterium | reverse complement strand
ACTGCACCCCCCGGAACACGCGCGTCATAGTGAACCCTTCCCAATGCGCGGGGAACACAGGAGCAATCCCCAACCCATCATACGTGGGCCGGATGCCCAAAATCCACTGCGTGATCGCGACGTAGTTGTAGGCGGCTGTCCCGCTGAGCCATGAGTTCTTCGCCTCACCGTATGTCGCGGCGTCCTTGCCCGCGATCATCTGCGCGTACACATACGGCTCGCAGCGATGCACCTCGCTGATCGCCTCACGTGCGGAGGGGTTGATACGCGTGTAGTAGTCAAACGCGCGGTCGCCATTGCCGACAATCACTTCTGCCATCATGATCCAGGGATTCGTGTGGCAGAAAATCCCGGCGTTTTCTTTGTAACCGGGCGGGTACGTCGAAATCTCGCCCAGGTTGAGATAGTAGCGCGTATAGGCGGGCTGGTGCAGCACAATCCCGTGCGGCGTGGCAAGCTGCTCATTGACCGCGTCAAGCGCCTGCTGCGCGCGACCATCATCCACACCCATCCCCGCCAAAATACACATGCCCTGCGGCTCGATGAAAAGCTGCCCTTCTTCGCACTCCGCCGAGCCAACCTTCGCGCCATAGTGATCATACGCACGCATGAACCACGCCCCGTCCCAACCGTGCGCCATGACCGTTTCCGCCATCTGCACTGATGCGTCCTGCACCATCTGCGCGAATTCCGCATCGCCGCGCCAATCACTGATCGCGACCATCTCCGCCGCCGCAACGCCGAACAACCCTGCAATAAACACCGACTCGGCGACCTTGCCGTTCCTGTTGGTCGTCGTCTGGAACGATTCGCCCGGCTCATCCGAGAACGTGTTCAGGTTCAGGCAGTCGTTCCAGTCCGCGCGCCCGATCAACGGCAAACCGTGCGGCCCTAAGCGATCCAACGTGTACTGAATGCTGCGCTGCAAATGCTCGTACAGCGGCGTTTCGCTGCCCGGTTCGTTGTCATAGGGCACAGGCTCGTCCAGCACGGCCCAATCGCCAGTTTCCTTCAAATACGCCGCCACCGCCAGCACCAACCACAGCGGATCGTCGTTGAAATTGCCGCCCACCGCATCGTTACCGCGCTTGGTCAGCGGTTGGTACTGGTGATACGCCCCGCCCGACACTAACTGCGTCGCGGCGATGTCCAGCAGCCGTTCGCGCGCCCGTTCGGGAACCATGTGCACAAAGCCGAGCAAGTCCTGGTTCGAGTCGCGGAACCCCATCCCGCGCCCCACCCCGGACTCAAACGCTGAGGCCGAGCGCGACATATTAAACGTCACCATGTTCTGATACGCGTTCCAGGCGTTGACCATGCGATTCGTGTGTTCGTCCGGCGTTTCGACCTGCACGATCCCCAGCAGCTCGCTCCAATAATCGCGCAGTTCCACAAACGCGACCTCGACGCGTTCCACCGCAAGATACTCCTCGATCACCGGCAGCACCATCGCCTTGTTGATCACTGGCCCATCGAACTTCGCGTCGCGCGGATTCTCATGATAGCCCAGCACGAACACAATCTGCTGTATCTCACCCGGCTCCAGCGTAAGCTGCACATGGTGCGATCCAATGAGCTGCCAGCCGTGCGCCACCGAATTCCGCGCTGCCCCCGTCTCCACGACTTCCTGCGCCACCAATCCGCGGTACGGCCCCAGGAACGTGTCGCGTTGCGTGTCAAAGCCTGCCAGCGGCGCGGAACACGCGAAATAGGCGAAGTGGTCGCGCCGTTCGCGGTACTCAGTCTTGTGGTAGATCACACCGTCTTCGATCTCCACCTCACCGATGTTGAAATTACGCTGGAAGTTGGTCATGTCATCAAGCGCGTCCCACAAATTGAACTCCACCAGTGAGAACAGGCTCAAGGTTGCCGCTGTATCACGCTGATTGGTAACGCTCACCTGCCACACTTCGAGGTTCTGGCCCAGCGGCACAAAGTAACGCACCTGCGTCGCGATGCCACCCTGCACGCCGCGAATCGTCGTGTAGCCCATCCCATGCCGGCATTCGTACTCGTCCAGTGTGCGGCGTACCGGCTGCCAGGTCGAAGACCAATAATCGCCGGTGGCGTCATCGCGCACATACACATACCGTCCGCCCACGTCTAGCGGCGCGTTGTTATAGCGGTAGCGCGTCAACCGGCGCAGCCGCGCATCGCGATAAAACGAATAGCCCCCTGCGGTATTCGAGATAATGCCAAAATAAGCCTCACTGCCCAGATAGTTGATCCAGGGCAGCGGCGTGTCCGGGCGCGTGATCACGTATTCGCGCGCCGCGTCATCGAAATAACCGTATTTCATCGCGTCAATCCTCACCCTCGCCGCTTGCGATCATTGCCGTAAATGCCGCTTTGGGAGCGCTCCCAAATAATTAACCTCAGTATATGTCAGAAGGCACAACAGGTCAAGCACCACACATGATTCGCGCGCTCGAAAACGCCAGTCCTCCGCTGCGGACCGGCTGCATCGGCGTGGTGTGGGCCGGGACGCGTGCGCTCGCCGCCCAAACACACTCATCTGCCCGTGTGCGAGGGCGCTTCAGCGTCCTTTGCCTGTATGTAGCTGAGGGTTTCAGCCCTCAGCGATCTGCACCATTGCGGGAGCGCTCCCAACGCCTCGCATGAAAACCACACATCCCTGAGAATCAAACAACGCCCGATCATCCGATCCGGCGTCGCGACAGCGTATGCAATTGTACGCACGCCTACCTTACATCTCTGGCGGCATAATCTGATCCGGTGGCGGCGGATCAGCGGAGTCCGGCAACACAGCATCTACCGCCTCCGGGTCCGGCGCGGCGGGCATCTCCGCCAGCGGCAGCGCGGGAGCATCCACCTCCGGCAAGGGCAACGCCAGCTTGAACGTGCTGCCCTGGCCCACCAAACTCGCAACGCTCACATAGCCACCGTGCGCCTCTGCCACGGCCCGTGCCACGAACAACCCCTGCCCCAACCCGCGCGGATCGATCACCCGACCGTCCGGCGTGCGCGCCTCGCCCCGATAAAACTGGTCGAAGATATACGGCAAATCGTCCGGCGAAATGCCTACGCCCGTGTCACTGATTTCGAGCGTGATGTGTCCGTCACGAATACGCCCCACGACCAGCACAATCATGCCGCCCGGCTCCGTATACTTGATCGCGTTGTCTAGCAGATGATTAATCGCCCAATGTAACCGCCGATCGTCGCCGATGACCGTTAGCCGGTCACTGTTCACCACCTGCACTGAGAACGTCAAGTCCGCGCGCTCCGCGTCCTGCTGCACACCCTCCCACGCATCAAAAACCAGGCTGGGTATTTCCACTGGCTGCTGTCGCACCGCAAAACTGCCCGCGCCAATCTCGGAAATGTCGAGCAGTTCGACCACCATGCGATCCAGCACCGCCACGTTGCGGCTGATCGCTTCCAGGAACTTACGATTCGGAGGACGGTCGGCGGGCATGGCGAGCAACACCTCGCTCATCCCCTTAATCGACGCCAGCGGCGTACGGAGTTCGTGACTCATCTGCGTGATAAACTGGCTCTTCAGGCGATCCGCCAGCGCATCATGTGTCACATCACGCAGCATCAACACCGTGCCGAGCCGGTCGCCTTCGGGTGACGACACCACCGCGATTTGCGCGCCAATCACACGCTGGTTCACTTCCACGCGCTGGGCTTCACCCAACACGATCCCCCCATTGGGCGCGGCCTGGTGCTTCGAATCCTCAAACATACGCCCCAGAAGACTGGTTCGGAAATAGCGCACCGAGCCAATCAACGCGCGCGCGGCATCGTTCATCAGCACGATCTTCCCCTGCGTGTCCTGCATAATCACGCCTTCGGAGATCGCCGCCAGCACACCCGCCAACTGCGACACGCGCAAGCGCTGCGACGCCACATCATGCCGCAGGCGCGCAGCCTCGTGCGTCAGCACACGGTACGCTTCGCGCTCCTGTTTGCGACGCAACCCAACAAAGATGCGCTCGAAAAAACCCACCGTGCTTTCGCCCAATGAATCGACCGACTGCACCATGTTTGTCACGGGGTCATGTGAGGTCGAATTGTGCGGTGTACTCATGCGTCACCCTTAGCGTTAGCTAACACCCCTACCGGGACCTAAGTCGTCGGCTTCGAGTCCGCCTCGTTTGCTCCAGATGCGGGCGTGTTTTTGTCCCCGTCCGAAACGTTCGTTTTCTTGGCGTGAATATCGTCCAACAGCGTCTTGAGCTTGTCCATCTCTGGCAGCGGTTTGTTGATCAAATGATCCACGCCGTCTTCGTCATAAAACTTCTGCTTATCCGAATCCGTGACATTAAACGCCGTCATCAACACAATCGGAATATGCTTCAGCGGCCCCACTGTGCGCATACGGCGTGCGACCTTGTTGCCATAATGCCCCGGCATCCGAATATCCATCAGTGCCAGTTCTGGCAATTCCCCCTCAAACGTACCCGCTTCGATCTGATCCAACCATTCAAACGCCTCATAGCCGCTCTTGAACTCCATCGGCGGATGCCCCCAGGCAGTGAACAGCATGGTCACAATCATTCGGATATCATGTTCATCTTCTATGACGAGCCAGGGTTTCACGCAGTGCCCTCCGTCTACAATCAACTACCAATCAGCCTACAATCCGCTTGTCAGCGCGTACAATCTCTACTACGATAGTACCAACTTTTACACAAAATGATAATCCTAAACTCTGTACAATCTGTAAAAATCTGTAAAGACGTTGTGGTGCGACGGTTAGGAGACTGTTGGTCCACGATTTGCAGTTTCTCCCGCACCCGCCTATATTGTATAGGTCAACGGGAATTACGCACAACCCGCCGTGTCGCATGGGGACATGCGCCGCGCGGTTCAAAACATGTGGTGGTTGCCAGCAGCGCCGATAAAAATTAGGCAGCTCAACAAAACCTAACAATTAATAAACAACTGGCGACTAATTACAGTTGACAGCGCGCCATTATATGGATAATTTCATGTGCAAAGGGGGCGGCACTGCTGCCGTAAGCGTGCGCGGATCACCCCGCCGTACCACACACCGCGCACACCGCACAGCGTCAGTAAGGGAGTACGACATGCCTACCTGGATGGTTGTTGAAGACGAGCCAGATATTTACGACGTGCTGCTCGCGATGTTTGAAATCTGGGGCATTGAAGGCGTCGCATTTGTGGACGGGGCAGAGGCTATCGCCTGGATCGAAGGTGTGGATCAGGGACGGATACGCGGCGACCTGCCCGAACTCGCGATCCTCGACATTCGTCTACCCGAAGCCAGTGGGCCAGAAGTAGGCGCGCGGCTGCGCCAAAGCCCTATTCTGGGTGGGATCGCCATTGTGCTGATCACCGCGTATCACATGACGCCCGAAGAGGAGCGTGCAGTGCTAGAAGAGTCGCAGGCGGATATGCTGCTGTATAAACCGCTGCCCGCCATGCCCCAACTGCGCGATGCAATGGACGGCGTGATCGAAAAGCACAAAGCCGCCAGCACCGAGGATGTGTCGGTCGCATCATCCGAAGCCGCGACATCCGACAGCGCCGCACAGTCCGCCGGTGAAGCGGGTGCGGTCAGCACACCCGCTGCACCTACACAACCACCTGCACCATTGGCTCCACCTGCAAAGCCTGCCAAGGTGCGACCGGTAATACAACGCCGGCGGCAGGTCAGCAAACCGAAAAAACCTGACACACCCAACAAGGCAGGACAGCGGCGCAGGACAACCGCACAGGACAGCGACGCAGAGTAACGGCGCAGAAGTGATTAGACCGAGTTGTAAAGTAAGTAGTGAGTAGGCCATGGTAACATGCGCCAAACACTAAAAGCTGACAACTAAACACTAATAACTTACCACTGTTCACGGGCGTAGACTGCACCGCCTGGAAAGCGAGTGATGGGCCATGCAAAATATCAATCCTCCCCACAACCTGACGCGACGTGCGCGTTTTTACCTGTTCCTGGGGTTTCTAGCGTTTTTTGGCGGTGGCATCGCCATCGCGCTCGGCGTGCTATTCCAGTTTGTCCCGCTGTGGGAAACCACCGCTTTCGATCTGCTGGAAATTTTGCTGTTCTTGGGCGGCGTGATCGGCCTTATCGTAGGGGGGCTGGCTATCTTCCGCAGCCTGACGCTCCAACGCGACAACCCGCAGGCGCTCGTGGTAGGCGAAGTGCTACGCCAATTCATCACCGATAACCGCTACGTCTTCTTGCGCAATCTCAGCAAACGCGGCGTCGGTTACATTGATGCGGTGTTGGTCGGGCCACCGGGGGCGCTGGTCTTCCGTACAGTAGATTACAGCGGCTCATGGAAAAATGAACGCGCCGAATGGATGGTCAAAACCAAAAAGGGCATGCGCCGCGCACCAGACAACCCGACGCGCGAATGTGCGCACGATGTGTATGCGCTGCGTAAATTCCTCGCCAAGAAGGGACTGCCACAGGTTCCCGTGTATGGCGTCGTGGTGTTCACCGGGAAAAACGTGCGTCTCTCCGCCGACGGCCCCGTGATGCCGATCTGCGAAGCACACACGCTCTACCAGATCATGAATCGCGACTATCTGATAGACGAACGCATCGCCCCACCGACGATCCACAAAACGGTGGACGCCATCATTGACGGCTGAGCGGGCACTGATGGCCCCGCGTGACCACACCCCCAATCCGCCCGCCGGGAATGACTCCACCGATCCTGGTGGGCACGAACTTTATTACGACGAACCACTGGACGCCGTCCACGACGCCAATGGCACGGTTGATCCGGCACACCTCGCGCGTGCGGCCTCCAATTCCGGCGCGTGGACACGGCTGCAACACCAAACCCCCTCGCTATTGGCGCGCGTGTGGTGGGAAACACGCTGGATCATCTATCTCGCCGCGTTTGTACTGCCCATCCTCGTGCTGATTGTCTTCCTGGTGCTGCTCAACGCCCTCGGACTCGGCGACAATAACGCCGATGACAACACCGCTGCGACCTCGCGCCCCACACTCTCAACCACCGCCGGCACACACTCCGGCCCGCCCACCGAGATTCCCACCCTGCCCCCGCATCCCGAATGGCCCGCGACCGTCACGTTTGTGTCCCATTCCATCCCTGCGCGCATCCGTAACACGCTCAACGCGGGACAGCACGGCTATGCTTTCTGGGGCGACACGGGCCATGCGTGGCTGATCAGCGCCGAGGCGTATGATGGCAGCGCCTTCGACCCTAACATCAAGCTCTACGAC
>CBEVZO010000167.1:0-7208 GCA_965554365.1 uncultured Anaerolineae bacterium | reverse complement strand
GGGTCCGGTTGTTGCGTGTGTTCGTCGAAGTCCATAACTAACCACCTTGTGTTGGGAGTCGGCGCACAGGCGGGCTGGCTGATGGGTGTCCTCGCGGCTCCCCTTTGCGCAGTGCTGATCTTGATGTTCCTCGCACCCCGCCGCACCCATACTATAGCACAGGAACGTGTCATGCGCGCGTTGCGGTGCAGCGTTTGATTGCTACTGGGAACACCATTAACATATAGTATAGCTTGAGGCGAAAATATGAACAAGCGGTGTTGGAGTAATTTGTACAATAGACAGCGTGCGGATTGGGCATAGTGTGGATTGTGTGTGTGGGGGGCTGGTGTGGTAAATGTCGATCAGGTTCCTATCCCCCCAGCCCCATACAAACTAAGCTAAGCGTTTGGCGCTGTGTTTTGGCTGTGTTTTCGCTTAACCTCACCCCAACGCGAACTTGTTCGCGCCCCCTCTCCACACGCGGAGAGGGGACTTCACCGCATACAGTTTATGCCTGCTCTATCAGCGTGAGGAACTCGGCCCATTCTTCCATCGTGAAGACTAGCGATCCCCAATCGAGTTCGATGGCGATAGCGTCTTCGCCTTCTTCGTCGTCAGCGTCTTCGTTGGGTTCGTTGGCGACATTGGCGGATTCGCGGATCAACTCCACGAATTCGTCCCATTCCTCGTTGAAGAAGTGCAACGTCACCGGGCCGATCTCGACGTGGTAGGTGACTTCGTCGGGATCGTCGGCGCGCCAGATCGCGTAATTGTCGGTTTCGGTGAGCGTTTCAACATTGATCGGCAGCATTCCATTATCAGTCATGCGCGGTGTTTTACTCCTTGTGTTTGTGGTGATTAATCGTGATTGCGCTCCATTGTCGCTGGCGATGAGGGAATTGTCCAGGGTTGGAATTGTGGGTAGGACTACAGAATAGTGTGGTCGCCAGTTTACCCCTCCCCAAACCCCTCCCCGCAAGCGGAGAGGGGCTTAACGGTGAGCTTACTCCCCCCTTTCTCCGCCTGCGGGGAAAGGGGGGCCGGGGGGGATAGGGGTAAACACCGGCAAATCACGTTATTCTGTGGAGTTACCGTATTGTGTGTGGGGAGCATAGAATCAACAGAGGCACAGGCTAAAGGGGGCTAAAGCCTTGTGCCCCTGCACATCACATAGGGTTGGTTGTTTTTAGCGTGTCGGAACCGCGACGCCGTCCTTGATGCGTGAGTCGACCAGCATCCCGTCGCGCAGTTCATACACAATGTCGGCTTCGGCCATCACCTGCGGATCGTGCGTGACAACCAGCAGCGTGATGCCGCGCTCCACGACCATGCGTCGCAGCAGATCGAGAATCTTGCGCCCGGTGCGTGTATCAAGCTGCCCGGTGGGTTCGTCAGCGAGGACCAATTCGGGACCCTCGGCCAGTGCGCGGGCAATTGCCACACGCTGTTGTTCACCCCCAGAGAGTTCGTAGGGGCGGTGATGCGCGCGTTCGGTCAGCCCGACCCAGTCCAGCGCCTCGTCGACGCGTTCTTCACGCTCGTGCGGATTCATGGCGCGCATGCGCAGCGGCACGCCGACATTCTCGCGCGCGGTGAGGAGCGGCATCAGCCCGAAGCTCTGGAACACGAAGCCCAGGCGGTGCAGGCGCATCTCTAAGCGTTCGCGCTCGCTCATCTGCGCCAGCTTGCGACCCAGAATCCAGATGTCGCCGCCGGTCGGCTCGTCCAGCCCTGCGATCAGGTTCAGCAGCGTGGTCTTGCCCGACCCGGACCGTCCCACAATGGCCGTCATATACTCCGGCCACACATCCAGCGACACCCTGTTCACGGCGTGAATATCTTCACCCGCCAGTTGGTAGATGCGATCTACTTCTTCCAGGCTGATGGTGGGTTCTGCACTGGTCGAATATCCGTTTCCGTTCGTCATTTGGTAGCTCACTCCTGATCGGTTCCGTTATCGGTGCCCGGCTGCAAAACGCCCTCTTCCGGCCACACACCCACGTGGTCATCTTCCAGGCGCAGCAAGACGCGGTCTTCCATATCCAGCGTGTCGATGTAGGCTTCGGGCAGTTGCAAGCGCCCAGCGCGGTCGAGGATCGCATATTCTTCTTCCTGGATCGCGACATCCCCATCGCGGCGGCGCAGGATTTCGGTGCTGGTACGTCCGTCGCGCATCCCGATCACGCGGTCCACGCGCGTTGAGACCGTCATATCGTGCGTCACGATGATCACCGTCACGCCAAATTCCGCGTTCAGCGTGCGTAACGCCTGGAAAATCTGCTCAGCGGAGGCGCTGTCCACTTCACCGGTCGGCTCATCTGCCAGCAACATCGCCGGACGGTTCGCCATCGCCACCGCAATCGCGACGCGCTGCTGCTCACCACCGGAGAGGCGATCCGGGCGGTGTTTCATGCGGTCGCCCAGGCCCACACGGTCCAGGAGATCGGCGGCGCGCTCGTGGCGTTCACGCGCGGAGAAGCCCGCCAGCGCCATCGGCAGCTCGACGTTTTCCATCGAGGTGAGGTAGGGCAGCAGGTTACGCGCGGTTTGCTGCCACACAAACCCGACCATGTGCCGCCGGTAGCGCACCTGATCGCGGCGCGTCATTTCGAGCAAGTTGTACTCGCCGACGCGCACACGCCCCGCCGTCGGGAAGTCCAGCCCGCCGAGAATGTTCATCAGCGTGGATTTGCCCGACCCGGACGGCCCGACCAGCGCCATCATTTCGCCTTCGCGCACCAGCAGGTCCAGCCCTTGCAGCGCCACGACCTCCAGGTCTGCGACCTTGTAAATCTTCACGAGGTTGTCGCACTCGATGAAGATGCCAAAATGCTTTTCGTCCTCAATGTGTGGCAGCGATCCGGGCGCTACCTGGGGTGGTGCTTGTGTCATGGTGAAAGCCCTCAGCTATCCGTGTCCGTGTGTGTGCTTCGTCAACCGGCGCGGGCCGGTGGTGGTGTCTGTTGTTGTGTTAATCCGTTGTGTCGTCTGTTGTGGTGCTGCTGCACCCTATTATGTCGTTATACGCGCTCTGGCGATAGGGTTGTTTACCCCTCCCCCAACGCGAACTTGTTCGCGCCCCCTCCCCGCAAGCAGAGAGGGGACTTTCCGCACGCGTTTTGCTTGTCTCCCCCTCTCCGGCTTGGCGGGAGAGGGGGGCGGGGGGTGAGGTGGGCTATTCCTCGCCCAACCGCAAAACCTGATTCACGCTCATGCGCTGCAGGAAGATCGCTGCCAAACCCATCAGCGCCGTGAACGAAAATACCAGTATGGCTAGCATTCCCGCCAGTTGCAACCAGGGCATGCGCAGTGTCTCGCTGCCCACCAACGCCAGGAACGGCAGCAGTAGATAGGCCAGCCCTGCGCCGATCAGTGAGCCGATCAGCAGCGCAGGCGCGATCAACGCCACCTGCTCGATGAACAGCAGCCGCCAGATGTGGCCGGAGTTCCAGCCCAGCGAGCGCAGCACACCGAAGGTGAACAAGCGCTGCCGCGCGGTCACGATCAAGTAGAATGCGAAGTCCAACAGGCTCAGCAGCAAGCTGATCCAGAACCCGGCGAACAGCATCCCGGCGACGGCACTGGGCAGCGGCTCGCGCTGAATCTCGCCGTAGCGATCCCAGGCCCATACCGCGCGCCGTACGCCTTCGAGTGCCGCGATCTCGCCTTCCAGCTTGCCGGAGGGATCGCGATCTGGCAGTTCGAACCAGATTTCGTTCTCGTTGAAGAAGTTGAGCGACGATCCTGCCTGATTGATCACCGGACGCACAAGGTCCAACTGCGTGATCATGAGCGGGTCTTTGTCGTCGAGGGTGGGCAGTCCGTCGATCACGCCGACCACCACGTAGCCCAGTTCCACCGAGCCAGTCCCGACATTGAGGATCACGTTGCGCTGGTCGCCGATGGTCAGCGGGTCGTTGCTGATACTGCGGCCTTTGAACTGATCGGCGAACGCGGTGTTGATCACGACGGGCAGACGCGGCAGGATTGGCTCATTGACCACGATGCTCGGTTCGCGGCGGCGGCCACCGACGCGCCCCATACGATAGAGCAGTTTCATGGTGGTGTCGCCGTCAAGCGCGATCACCTCGTCCTGCACGAATTCCGGTGCCAGGCCACCCACGCGGCTTAGCGCAGTGGTCGGTGTGGACCATGATCCGGCATACGGGTTCGCGACGGATGCGCCATCCCAGACGTTGCGTTCGTCCTCGAAACTCTCCAGCGCGGTCGCCGTGCCGAAGATGTCTTGTGTCGCGATGTGGTCCATGTAGACGGTATGTTCGAACGCGTCCAGATTGCCCGCCGTGCTATTGATGCCGATGCGCATCAGGTAGTAGGGGGCGTTACCTGTGGCGGGCACGTTGCCCGCAAACGTCAACCATTCGTCAGTGGGCGTAGGCGGTTCACCGGTTTCGATGACTGTATCGCCGACTGCGCCGGAAACTATCTCGGTCGCCGGGGGGCTGAGTAGAATGCGGTACGGCACACCAAGCGCGTCTTGCAAATACGCTGTCAGTTTGACCGTCACACCGGGATCGTCCGGGTTGAGCATGGACAGCGAATACACCTGCACTTGCAGCCGTTCCGCGTCGTCGGGCAGCATCAGACCCGGCAGCGGTGGCGCTTCGACGCCCCGCAGCGGATCGAGCGCAGCTTCAAGTTCGGGGAAGGCGTCGGCAACGGCGTCAGGATACACACCGAACAGATGCACATTGCGCTGCATCGTGCCACCCGGATCGCCCACGACGTGCATCATCGCGGCGGCGTTGGATACACCGTCCAGACCTTCCCAATCGTATTCCCCTGCGTCCAACTGCGCCGGGTTGACCTCGACGCGCACACTGCCGCCGGTTTCGTCACGGGCGGTTTTCCACGCGCCCTTGTCGCGCGTTTCCGACAGGCCCAACGACGCCGTGCCCAACGCCAACGTGATAATCAACAGCAGCACCAACTGCGCATAGTGGCCGGGGTCGCGTGCGACATTCCACACGGCGAGCGGCGTGGTCAGGTGGCGGCTACGTTTGAAGAAGCCGGATACTATGTTCATCAACATGGGGAAGAAGCGCAGCCACAGCAGCGCCAGCCCGGAGAGCAGCAGTGCCGGTCCGACCAGACTGAACGGATCGCTGAGGCTTTCGGTTCCGCTGCCTTCTTCAGCCATTGCTTCCAGCACTTGCCGTGAGCCATCCAGCATCGCGATGATGATGAATAGCACCGGCACGCCCACAATGAGTATCATGGCGAGGACTTCGGTAAATTTACTGATGCCCACCACCACTTTGCCGGCGGCCTCGGATGTTTTACTCACGAGCCACGCGATCAGGCGCAGCAGGCCGATGACCACACCCGTTACGATGATGGACCCTGCCAGCCAGCCCCCGATGTAGCGGAGGAACATCTCGATGTCAAGGAAATTGAAACTGTCGTCTGTGCCTACAGACATATAGTACAGCCGCAGCATGAACGCGCCACCCACGACGAGCAGCCAGAAGTCCAGGGCAAAGCGTGCCCAGGAGGGTTTGGTCGGAGGCCGCGAGACAAGCTGCTTGAGCCGCAGCAGGCTGCGCCGCGCTGCCGGGAGCGCCGGAAGCGATAGCACCAGCACGGAGGCGACTGCTGCCGCGATAGACAGGTAGATCGAGACGGTGGGAATATTGGTGGAGCCGAGCGACTGCCCGCCGAGCGCCGTTGCCAGCGGCCCGAAACGCTCCAACCCGTGCATAAACACGATGCTGAGCAGCGGGCCGAAGATGACACCTGCCACACCAAGCAAGCCCATTGTCACGAACTGCATCGTGACCAACTGCGGGACACTCCCGCCTCGGCTGACGATGCTGCTCCACTCTGTGCCTTGCTGTTCCAGCACCAGCGCTACCGTGTTGATCAGATGGTACAGCAGCATCACGAGGATCGCGCCAGAGAGCAGGATGATCGGGCCTTCAGCCTCGGAGACATCGCCGGAGTAGTTGTCCAGCACCGAGGTCAGGCCCGTGAGGACGGTCAGGCCGGGATGGTACGCGCCGAGGCGGTTTTGCAGCACGGCGAGCCGGTCCTTATAGCCCTGAATGTTGTCGGCAGTGATCACGTCGGGATCGATCATGATCTCGTAAGCATACGTGTTGCCGGGTGTCACTTCGCGCAGCCAGTCGGTATAGGCTTCGGGGATTGTCGCCAGACCGAAGTCGAAGCGGAAAAATCCCAGCCCAAACTCGACGTTCGCGCCTTCGAGATAGTTGCGATTCCCGCGCCAGAAGGGGTCTTCGGGGTCTTTGGCTTCCGCGATGCCGACCACGATGGCGGTCGCGATTGCGCCTGTACCGTCGCGTTGCAGCGTGCCCAGCACGATACGGCTACCCACTTCGCGCCCGGATTGCTCGGCGACCGAGGGGCTGATGATGATCTCGACTTCGCCACGTGTGTACGGACCGATCTGCCGCGCCTGCAATTCCGCGTCCGGCAGGCCGGTAGGGTCTACCACGTCGTGCGGGGGCAGACGCACGGGCCAGCGGCCCTCGACCAGCGTCAGCATCTCGTCCATCTCGGCGAACGCGAACGGCTGATAGGTGCGCCCGGTACGTGCGGCTCCGTTGATGATCCAGTCACCATAATTGTAGACGTAGCCGCCGGTTGCCAGCCCTGGATCGTCGATGCCGCCCTGGGTGGTTGGCGGGTTGTAGTCGGCGCGGATGTAGTGGCGATAATCAATTGCCAGCGCGCCGAGTTCTTCGCGAACCACGTCCAACGCCTCTTGGGAGAGGGGTTCGTTGTTCAGTAGGAGGTTGATTTGTAGATCTTCCGGGGCGGCGCTGTTCAACTCGGAGCGCAGACCGACCTCGGTCACGGCGCGGATGTAGAACGGTCCCAGGGCAAAGAAGCCGGTTAGCATACACACGGCCAGTGCCAGAATACTCAGGGAGCGCCATTCGCGCCGCATACGTTTGAAGATGAGTCCGATGGTCATGCAAAAAGTCTCCTGCAAAAAGCGGTGGTCGCGGAAGGCCCCACCCCCCGGCCCCTTCCCCATCAAAGATGGAGAGGGGGAGTACCGTCGAGTTTGGCTCCCCTTTTCCCCTCTCTATCTCAGATGGAGAGGGGAGAAGGGGGTGGGGGATGAGGGGTGAGGCCTCATGCGTTCTTTCCGCTATTCTTCGCCCAAACGTAGCGTGCGGGACAGCGATAACTGCCGCACCAGGAACAGGCTCGAACTGAGTACCAGACCCAGCACG
>CBEVZO010000166.1:0-7221 GCA_965554365.1 uncultured Anaerolineae bacterium | reverse complement strand
CGAGCGGCGGTGCTGGGCTAAATCAGCGGCGAGCATGGTATGCTGCTGCTGTTTGACCTGCAACTGGCTCGCGAGGTGGCGCGCAGTCGCGTCGTCCCCCTGTGTGAGCGCACTATCGACCTGCTGATCCAGCGCGGCGATCTCACGCTGCATCGTATCGAGTTCGGCCACTGTGCGGTCTTCGGCATCCAGCGCCCCATCGATCTGTTCACGGAGCGCGGCGATCTCTTTGTCGATGCCTTTGCCAAGCTGCCGCGTCGAGATTTCTTTCCGGCGCGGTGAGGACGACTCACCTAACACACCGTGCAGGCTGGATTGCACCAGCACATTGAGCTTATTGATTAATCGAGACATAGCCTCCAACTTTACGCACTAAACGAACATCAAAACGGTATAACACAATACACAAGCGTCACAATCTCGGTATCGGCGCAGGCGAGCGCCTGCGTTATAATCTTATTTTAGCAGCAGAACACACGAGAGAGGCGGTTGTGTGCAGCGGATTCAACCACAGGGCAGCGACATAGTCTATTATCGGTTTGACCAATGGGCCAACGCGACGCTTACACACGGAGTCTTCACTCGACGGGGCGGGGTGAGCAATGCGCCCTGGGCGTCATTCAATCTCGGTGGCACGGTGGGCGACGATCTGGCAGCGGTGCGCGAAAATCACCGCCGGATGTACGCGGTGTTAGATCTGGACGCATCCCGTGCCTGTACCGTGTGGCAGGTCCACAGCGCGGATACGGTTGTGGTCCACAACCCGGTGCAGCACCGGCGCTGGCTGGCGCGCGCGGATGGTATGGTCACAAACCGGCCCGGCGTGCCGCTGACGATGCGCTTTGCAGACTGCACACCGATCCTGCTGCATGATCCGGTGCGCCATGTCATCGGGATTGCTCATGCCGGATGGCGCGGCACGGTCCTCGGTGCAGGTGTAAGTATCCTGCACACCATGACCGCCGCGTTTGGCACACAGCCTGCCGATGTACAAACCGGCATCGGCCCCAGCATCGGCCCGGACCATTACCAGGTCGGCGAAGAAGTGGTCGCAGCGGTTCAAGAGGTATTTGGTCACGCGGACAGCTTGATCACACGCGCCGCAGACGGCAGCGCCTACCTGAATCTATGGACGGCGAACCGGCTGGCGCTGGAACGTGCCGGAGTCACACAGATCGAAGTCGCGGAGCTATGCACGGCCACTCGCACAGACGAGTTCTACTCGCACCGCGCTGAGAACGGACGTACTGGGCGCTTTGGAGCCGTGATCGCATTGGCAGGAGTGTAATACACGCATGACGACCGAAACAGCACACTCTATCAGCGGACGCGTGAAGACGGTTCAGGCTGCGATCACTGCCGCCTGTACGCGTGCCGGACGTGCGCCGGATACCGTGACACTGGTCGCGGTGAGCAAGCAACATTCCGCAGCCGAGATCGTAGAAGCTGTTGAGGTGGGCGTGCGCCATTTCGGTGAAAATCGTCTGGAACAAGCGCTGCCTAAAATCACAGAAGTCCAGCAACTCACAGATATACCCCTCACCTGGCACATGATCGGACAGGTGCAAGATCGTAAAGTGCGGCATGTCGTAGTGGGCTTCGATATACTGCACGCGTTGGACAGCGTGAGGCTGGCGCAGCGCCTCAGTCAATTCGCGACACAGCGTACACGGGTGCTTGATGTACTACTAGAGATCAACGTGTCCGGTGAGGCATCGAAAAGCGGCTGGCACGCGGATCGCTGGCAGGAGGATGCCGCACAACGGCGCGCGGTATGGGACGCTGTCACGCAAGTGATCGCGCTGCCCGGTGTAAACGTGCGCGGTCTGATGACGATGGCCCCCATTGTGGCCGAGATGGAAGCAGCGCGCCCGGTGTTTGTGGCGCTGCGCGAACTCCGCGACGCGTTGGCAGCGGATTTCCCAACGGCAACATGGGACGATCTCAGCATGGGCATGACCGATGATTACCCCGTCGCAGTGGAGGAGGGCGCGACCCTCGTCCGCGTGGGTCGCGCGATCTTCGGACCGCGCTGATCTGAATTTCTCGTTAAAATACGCGTGAACAAACACACGCGCACGTTAGTATTGGTGTACAATTGTCGGGAGGAATAACACGTTGGTAGCAATTGCAGAGATTGTGAAATTGTGCTTCTACTTGTATTCAATGGTGATTCTCGCGCGGGTGCTGATGAGTTGGATCAACATTGATCCGTACAGCCCCGTTGCACGTGCCATTCACGATATGACCGAGCCGGTCTTAGCGCCGGTACGCAACATGCTGCCCCAGGCAGGAGGAATGGATTTCAGTCCCATTATCGTCTTGATTGGGATGCAATTCCTAGGCGAATTAATCTACCAAATACTGATAGGGATGTAGCACACATTACGAAAGGGGTCTCGACCATGCCGCGTGAATTCAGAATTACCGATGCCCAGCATGGGGCCGCGTTTACCGTCCGTGTCGTGACACGCGCAACCGATGTAGAAGTTGCCGGTCTGCAGGATGATGGTTCACTAAAAATTCGCCTCACCGAATCACCTGCCGAGGGCCGTGCAAACGCGCAGTTAATCAACTTTCTCGCCGATCTTCTGGAAGTCGATCCCGCACAGATCGAGATTGTAGTTGGAGAAGACAAGCCAAATAAGATCATCAGCGTGCAGGATGTCACACCCGAATGGATCGAAGCACGCCTGGCAGGTTAACGTTGACCGGCAGCGCCCGTATACCAACACACAGACGCACCACTCATCAAGCAAGGGCTTGGATGGTGCGTTGTGTGTGCGTGTTGATCGTTGGCATGGGGCTGGCAGCTTGTAAACCCAGCCAAACGACCGAAATCCGCCCGGCGGACGCGCTGCCGACACGCACCATCGCGCCGCCTACCCTCACGCCCACAGTACCCACCGGCCCCGTCACTGTCACCCCCACCGATCTTCCTGGTCCGGGCGAATTGCTGCCCGCCGCTATGACCGCCACCCCGGAAGCCCTCACACCGCTTGACATCAGGGGACGCGCGCTGCAACATTTGGTCACGGAACACAATATCGCACCAGACACCGTGCGCCTGATCACGATGGACGAGTTCACATGGCACGATGCCACTTGGGGATGTGCTACCATCGCAGAGGAACTAGACACAAATACTCGCGCAGACACAGAAACACACGGGTACCGCGTAGTCTTTAGCGCAGGCACACGGATATTTGCGTATCACGCTGATACACAGGGCGAGTTTTTCCTGTGCAACGACCGCGACTGGCTGGCACGAGAGGGTATTCCTGTCGTGTCAGACCCCATTGCCGCCGCCATGTTGCAACTGAGTCTTGCTGATGCGGCGCGACGTGTGGAACCGGATACGCCACTGATCCCCACCAGCGTGATCACGCTCACTTGGCCGGACGCCAGCCTGGGCTGTCCCAAACCCGATGCAGATTATGACGACCGTCCCACACAAGGCTATCGGATTGTCTTGCGCAGCGGCAATGAGCAGATCATCTACCACACCAGCAGCCAACATATTATGTATTGCACACCCGAAGATGAGATTCTGCCCGGCATTCTGCGCCGCGCCCTGCCAAGCCCAACACCAACCTCCACTGCCGACGACTAACGTAAGCATCACATACGCCTTACGCAACAAAACCCCAGGAACACACACTCCTCGGGCTGATTGTGTTCTGTTAAAACTAATGCAGCACCGTCACACAAGACCGGGCAGTGGCTGCCCTAACTGCATTTGCAAATCGGCCAACGCGGTATAGGCTGCACCACGCACGTCCTCATCACCATCACGCAGTGCGGCATACAGCGGCTTGAGGCTCGCCACATGCCCCAACCGTCCCAACGTCTGTGCCGCCAGTACGCGATACGGCGGCTCCGCTTCTTGCAGCACGCGGATAAGCACCTCCCGCGATGCCTCGCCCGCCGGGGTGTTCTGACCGCGCGCGTCGGCCCATTCGACCATCCACGCCAGCGTATCCGCTTCGGGATGCGCGTGTGGCCCCTCACGCTCCGCTGACTGTGCGGCAAGGAAGGCTTCCTCGGCAGCACTGCGCACAAACCACTGCTCATCCTCAAACATCGTGCGATATAGCGCCGTGATAGCCCAGGGCTGTCCCACACGCGAAAGCCCAAACACTGCCGCGCGACGAATTTCAATCTCGCCCTTAAGCACCGCTTCACGCAGGGTATTTTGCCCTTCGCCCGGTAACGCAGCCAACGCTTCGGCAATCGCACGCTGCAACTCGGTATCGCCCTGGAATAACCCGTGAATCATGATCTCAATCGCTTCACTGGTTCCGATGGCTCCCAGAGCCAACGCCGCCGCGAGTTGGACATCACGATTGTCATCGCCCATCATCGCCGCGAGTTCGTTGATCGCTTCTTCGCTGCCCAATGCGCCCATACCCACGCAGCCCAGCCGCTTGATATCTGGGTTATCAGACGTCAACGCTTTCCGGAAAATATACACTACGTTCGGCTCGCGGGCCGCGATCATCGACGCCATTGCCCGTTCACGCACATAGGGATACTGCTGATCGGCCATCAGTGCCAGCCCTAAACGGCGGAACAACTCGCCGCGCCAGGCTGCATTCGGCGGAGCATCAGGAACCCACCGCACCAGACCAAACAACGTACTGAATAGCAAGTCCGGTGTCGCTTCCATGCGCTGCTGGATTGCAGGTAGCAGGTCGATCTGAGCCGCAGCGAAAGTGAGCGCATTCTGCCATACCGGTTCGAGCGCCACCGCGATCACCTGCGCCGGAGCATCTGCGCTGAGCGTGGTGCTGGCGAGGTAGCTGGCAAGCAGCGTATGCGCAAACCCGTAGCGTCCGTCATCAAAACTAACCAGGAACCCAGCCGCAACCAACGGCTTGAGTACATCATCCTGTGGAGGACGACTGCTCCCTTCGGCATCGTCCTCTGGGGCAAAAATTGCATGCAAATCCGCACCGGAAAGCGGCTGTTGCGCCTCCATCAGGCGTACCGCGATCAACGCCAGCGCCTCGCGCTGCTCATCGTCAGCTAACCGTCGGTGGACTAACGCATCGTACCAACCAATGCGCCCAAGTTGGCGCGCATCATCGGCCAGCCCGGTCCACAATTTCAGCGACACATCCAGTATCGGACGCGCCCGGTTGTCAATCGTCAGACGGTTCACTGTGTCAATCGCCGGACGCTGCCCGCTGTGCTGAGTCCAGGCCTGGCTCCAACGCTGCACCAGGCGTGCATACTCATCTTCGCGCCACGCCCGCAAGAAGGTGGGCGTGAAGCCCAGCGTCACCAGCGGATCGTAGCCTTCGGCAGGCCCAGCAATGACAATCATGTTGTCGCCATACTGCACGATAAACTGTTGCAGCCAGAAAAAATACGTTTCGCGTGCGGAAGCACTGAGTTCGTCGTATCCGTCCAGGAGCACCAACGCGCGCCCCGCTTCCAGCACCGCGTAGAGTACTGTGCCAACAAAACGTGCGGTGCCTCCGGTCACCTGTCGTTGCACTGCACGTACCAGCGGCTCAGCGGGGTCTAGCACATCGCCGCTGTAGCCGAACACCTCAGGGTCAAATACCAAATCGCGCAGATCAACAAGAATCGGCACCAAATCCGTCAGAGCCAATCGCTCCTCGCCAATCGACTTCTGGTCGTGATCGCGTGCAATAAACAATTCGCGCTGCTGTGCCTCGGCTTCTGCGATCTTTTCTTGCGCACGTTCCAGCATTTCCTCACGGTCTCTGGCGCGCTGTTTGCGTTCTTCTTCAGAGAGGTCTTCCTCCTCCTCCTGGATCGCCTGCGCCGTCAAATCTTCCAGTGTTTCAAACGACACTACGCCCAGCGCCACCAACGCCAACGTCGTCAGCGTGGTGCTTTTGCCGATCCCGTCAATGCCCAGCACCGCCACATGACGATCACCCGTACACAAATCCGTCAAGGCCATCGTCTCAATATTGTAGGGCGCATAACTAAAAGGAAGATCGTGAATCAACGGCACGACATGATAGATGTCTGACGCTTCGACCGCATCAAGTCGTGGCGTCACAGGCAGCGGAGGCGGTACTAAACGCGGCTCTAGCAGCACATCGCTTAAATCAAACAAGTGCCCCGCGACATGGCGACGCTGAAGAGACACGATCAGATCGCGTGTGTAACGCTCGTCTCCCCCACGCACCATCGACTCCCGCGTAGATTCGATACGGTCCCCGGTGGACTTCTGTAGGTTTGCCAACTGCTGCCGCGACAGCCACGCCACAACGGAAATGCCGGTGGCTGTCCCAAACCCCAATGCAAAGGATAGAGGATCAAAATCCATACCAGCCCCCTTTAGATGGTTACCAAAATCCGCCCGCAGCTTGCGCACATGATCACTGCTTGTCCCTGGCGCACCTGTTGGGCTATCGTCGTTGTTTGCTGCACCCCACATACGGAGCAACTGTCCCCACTGATCGTGGCGACCGCTTGCCCGCGTTTTTGCGTGCGCAGCGCCTTGTACATGTCGCGGTTTTCTGGCGCGACCTCGCGTAATGCTTTTTTGCGCTCAATCTTAAGTTGAGTGCTTTCAACTTTCAAGCGCCGCAACTCCTGTGTTAGGGCCTGATGCTGCTCGGCGCGCTCCGCTTTCACCTGCGCCAGATGATCCGTTGCGGTCTGCAACTGCTCCTGCAAGTCTTCCACCACGATCATCGTTTCCAGCAGTTCGTTTTCGAGCTGCTCACGGCGACGTTTGCGTTCCGCAATCTTGTTTTGAATATCTTCCAACTCTTTCGGATTCGACACCGTTCCGCTGTACAATCGATCAGAAAATTGTTCGGTTTGGGCATCAACGGTCTGAATCTTTAAATTTAAATCGGTGTGCTGTGCCTCCTGAGGCCGCAAATCCGCCTGGAGCGCGTCAACCACCGCCTGAGCTTCGCGCAGGATGCGATCTTGTTCCAGCGTCTCCGTAATCTCGCGCACACGTTGGCGGCACGCGTCAAGTTCTAAGTCTTTTTTTTGGAGGCGGTATAATGCTATAGTCTGGCTCATATGATCCTCGACGGCTGGCGGAACAGCCAGAGCAATGTACAATGCGGGTACAGTTGGGTACAATGAACATGTAGCACGCCACTATTTTCGGTATAAATCGGCAAGGCGCATTATACTACAAGTCGATGTGAGAGGGCCAAAGCCGTGTGGCATTGGCAGCTCACACGGCAGAATCTTGCGGCACACCCGACGCTCACG
>CBEVZO010000165.1:0-7239 GCA_965554365.1 uncultured Anaerolineae bacterium | reverse complement strand
CACGTTCCTCACCGCGATTAATCGAGTCGAGCAGCGCGATCACGCCCCATACACCCGCCCAACCATCCGGCATCAAGCCCGCCACAATATGCACCAATACGCTGACTTCCAACAGTGCCCAGTCGAACAGCGTATGCCCCTCGCGTGCCTGCGCAAAGTCGATTAACCAGGGATTACCCTGCGGCCCCACGAGTACATTCGCCAGATGCATATCACCGTGTATCGTCGAGAGATATCCCGCCACCTGCCGTTCCAGCAATTGATTCACTTCGCGCAGCGGATTCGGCAAATCCGGCACACCGTCATGCCCCGGCGGAATATGGTCCAACCGCAAATCGAAATCCGGCTCTAGCGCCTGCAAATACAGCAACAGCAAGTCATCACGCGTGCTAACTACACGCCCCACCAGCACGTCTACAATCTCGCCGCGCAAATAACTATCCCGCTGCAAACCCAGGCCGCGTACCTCGACCTTACTGGAGCGGTGGATCGCCTCCGGTTGTGCGCCCGCCGCGAGATACAGTACATCCTCCTCCACATCGAGCTTTTGCACCGCAAAACGCTTCAACGCGACCACTTCCCCCGGCAGCACATGATTGCTGCGGCTCCAATTGCCCAACGGCATCAGCACATGCCCCGTCGATCCCACCTGCGCGCCCGGCAGCACCTCTACCACCAACGCGGGTGGCAGCACATGCTCATATTCGCGCCACACACCAAACTGAAACGGCGTGCGCTGTTCCCACCATGCGGGGCCAAACGTCTGAAACAACCCTCGAATCAACTGGTTCATGCGCTGCGTATGTTGCCCTAACGCTACTTCGCGCAGGCTCACCGGCTGCGTCGCGTCCAGATGCCCCACAAACTTGTAACGCAGCCCGCCATAATGCGAATCATCCGGCGCGACCGGCGCGCCCAACAACTGCGCCGCCCCTACCGGCAGCGTTCCCGCCACATGCAGGTCATAGCGCCGCCGTTCATACAACGTCGCATAGCGATCATCCAGCTTCACCACCACCGGCGCGTCCCACTTGCGGTCAATCCGCCGGGGCCGCACCAGCAACACCTGCGCCGAACTGTACCCGCCGTCCAACTCGCGCACAACTTCGACCTCGCTGTAATCACGAAACATCACTTGCAGCACACGTTCGCGCTCACGATCCAGCGTCACATCTCCCCGAATCGGCACATCGGGCACTTGCGCATGTAGCGGTGCATCCCAGTTCGCTGCCGTGTGCCGCAACGCCTGCGGATCGACTCCGGTCTCACCCAATACCCGCATCACTGCGTTATCACCTTCGTCCAGAATCGCCAGCAGCAACGCGCGCTCCAAAATTTCGCCCGAACCAGCATGACCCTGCGCCAACTGCAACACCTGTCGCGCACGCGGCGTTTCGGGGAAGCCAGGCCAAAACCGCCGGTCCTCATAGCGCCCAATCGTTTCAAGGATGCTATACCGCACAAAGCGCCCCGACAGCCCATGCTGTTCGAGCGCCGCGTTAGTCAGCCCCCCTTTCAGCCGTGTTAACGCAATGAACAGATGCTCCACCCCAATGAAATAATGATGCAGTCGCGCGGATTCCTGCCGCGCCAACGCCATAATATCCTGAAACCCTACACCGTTCGTCATCAGTCCCCAACCTCCGCCTGCACCCGCAGCCAGGTGCGCCCTACGCGAAACAACTGCCCCCGCTGGATTTCAACCAGTGCGCTCACCCGATCCTGATCCACAAACGTACCATTCAGGCTACCCACATCGTCCAACCACAACTGTCCAGTATCAGTCACGCGCAGCATCGCATGACGCCGTGACACCTGTGTATCAAAAGAAATAATCACGTCACAATCGTCGCGCCGCCCAAACATCAACCCCCACGCCCCATCCGCATGCAGCAGCCCGTGTTCTTTGCTGCGTTCCAATCGCACCACACGCCCATCATCCGGCCCACTCATGAACATAATCGTCAACACATCGCCCCTCATGCCCCTGCCCCATCACACTAACACATTCCGTCGCATCAACTTTACTCATCGCCTGCCGGAACCCAGAACCCAAACGTGCTACCTGCGCCCGGTGTGCTCTTGAACCACACTTGCCCACCATGCCGTTCGACCACCGTTTTCACCAGACTCAACCCTAGCCCCGTCCCACTAATATGATTGGTTCCCGGCTCTTGAGCGCGATAAAAACGCTCAAAAATACGCTTCTGCCGATCCTCGGAAATACCATAGCCGTTATCAATCACCTTGAAGTCCAGACGGCGCTCAGCAAAGACCAACTGAACCTCAACGCGCCCATCCGCCGGCGTATACTTAATCGCGTTCCCCACCAAATTCGACACCGCCTGTCGCATCTGCGTTACACTGCCAAACAACGGCGTGACCTCACGTGGACGATCAAACACAAGCGTCTGTTTCTTCAGATCAGCGCCCTGTTGATGTTCCATAACCACTTCCGTGACCAGCCCACCTAGATCAAATATCTGCCATTCGCTCTCACGCTCACTCTCAATACGTTCCAACGTCAACAGGTCTTCCAGCAGCGAGCGCATCACCCGCGAACTGCGCCGCAGGTTGTCGATATACAGCATCTCGTCCCCAGAGACCCCGGTCTCTTGCAGCGTCATCGCTAGCAGTTCGACATAGCCCATGATATTGTTCAATGGATTGCGCAGATCATGCGATGCCATGCGAATCATCTCGGATTTTAGCCTTTCGAGTTCCAGTACCTCGCTGTACAGCATCGACTGGCGCAGCGCCAACGCCGCCTGACTCGCCAACGTTTCCGCCTTGAACACTTCATTCGGCGTGAACGTCCGATCATGCCGCCCTTCCATCACCACGACCAACCCGATCATTTCATCCTGCGCGATCAACGGCATCAGCACCATCGTGTGAATCTTATCTTCCAGCAAATGCTGCCGGTCCAGGTGCGAGATCGTCGAGTCCGCTACTCGCAGCACCAACGGATGCTGTTGTTCCAACACCGCCTCAAATGCCGGAAACGTGCGCACCGAAATTTTATGCTTGACTTCCGGCAGCACTTCCTGCGCATCATACGCCGTGCCCAACCGGTACACCGCCAAGACCTGTGCTTCGGCTGTTTCGAGTTGGTAATCAAAGATCACCGCGCTCGAACATTCCAACACCACCGCAATCGCCTGAGCAATCCGCTGCAACACCTCGTCCCGTTCCAACGTTGAGGAGATCGTCCGGGTGGCGGTATACAGCACCGCCATATCATCCGCCAACTGTTCAGACTGTCGGAACAACCGCGCGTTATCAAACGCCACCGCCGCACGCCGCGCCAAACGTTCGAGGAAACTCACGTCCGTCCCATCAAAAGCATCCACGCGACTAGACGCAAGGGTGAGGACGCCTAGCGGTTCACCGCGCATCAGCAGCGGAATCGAGACATACGTGCGCGCATCAGGAATAAACGGCACATAGTCCTTGTCAGCCTTAACATCACGCACCAACTGCGTCTGTCCGGTACGCGCTGCCCGCCCAATCACGCCCATACTCAACGGAAACGGGTTTTCTGCGTTGTAGGGGAACATGTCGTGGTCAATATATCCCATCGTCACCGACGGCACTAACCCGCGCCGGTCCCGCGTTGTGAGCATGAGCAGACCCGTCGAAGCCCCCGTACGCCGCAGCGCCCAATCCATCGTCAGCCGCATAATGCGTTCAACATCCAGGTGCGTACTCAACTCCCGGTCAGCGCGATGCATCATCGACAGTTCTTCCACCTGATCCGCCAACGTCTCCGCCGACTCCGACACCTGAGCCAGCAGCCGCGCATTTTCGACAATGTACGCCGTCTGGCTGATCAAAATATCCAACGCACGTAACGCCGCCACCGGAGGACGCCTCTGATTAATCGGAGATTCGATCCGCAGCACCCCCACCACCATTCCGCCACCGACGCGCAGCACCGCAAACAGCAAATCATCAGCGTGCCATACCAGATCATCCGTCTCGCCTGCCGGAATATAATACAATCCACCGATCCGGAACTGCTCTAGCTCGTTGGCGTGCAAGCGTTGCCACACCGCATCGGGCATGATCCCTGGCTCATACCATGCGTACTCTTCCTCATCCATCCCCGCCGCCCGCAACTGTTCGATGTGCCCTTCGTTATCAAACAACGCCAGAAGTGCCCGTCGCCACCCCAAAGCCCGGATTGCCTCCAACACATCCTGCAAATTGGCGTCCACGCTCGGCTGCATCAACATCTGCTGCACCGCCACTTGAATATGCAGCAAGCGTTCTTCCTCCGATGCCAGGGCATCCTTCAGCGCCACCAACGTCTCGCCTGTCTCTGGATTCAGAATCCCCGTCGCCGCCTGCGCCACAAGCTGTACCGCCTGCGCGTGATCATCAGAAAACGCGTGCGCGGCGCGATGACCTAACGCCACCAATACGCCCAACACCTGTCCACGCCAGATCAACGGTGCGCTGATCGCCGCCGCATAACCCGCCTGAGCAAAAATACTGTTCGCCCCCTGCGTTGTGAGATCACCGATCACCTGCGCCTCAAGCCCATGGGCCGCTAACGCCAGTAGCGGTTCCTCAGATGGCGCAATCTGCGGCACACTAGCACCCTCTTGTGTAGCCACAACCAACTGGAATGCACCATCAGCAGCGCGCCAAATACCCACATCATCGCACGCCAACGCACCACGCAGCCGGAGCAGCGCCGCGCGCAGATCATCAAGCGTCCCTTGCCCCGCTGTCAACCCCATCACGATCTGGTTAGTCTCGCGCAATAACTTTTGAGTATCGGGCATCAAGCGTTCCCTCAAGTGTTGAATTGACATTAGCCAGTCGTGGCTACTCACCCATCATCTGCACCACCAGACGACGCTGGCGGGCACGGTTGTCAAAATCAATGTACACGATTTGTTGCCACGTACCAAGTGTCATCTGCCCCTCAACGAACGGAATCGTGATCGACGGCCCCAACAACGCCGCCCGCACATGGCTGTGCCCATTGCCATCCTGCCAGCGCAGATTATGCCGGTACTCGCGCGCAGGATCAGCGATCTCGTCCCACATACGCTGAAAATCCGCCACCGCGCCGCTTTCATACTCAATCGTCGTCACGCCGCTGGTCGCGCTGGGGCAAAAGACCGTCACAATACCATCGGTGAGACCGCTGGCACGGATTGCCTCCGCCACCGCCTCTGTGATATTGATCATGTGACCATTACCCTGTGTCTGTAATTCTAGCGCAGATGTTTGAATCATGTTCGCGCCTCACTCCTCGTAGTCTGGCACATCAACAAAATACACGTAAAGCAGCGGCTCGCCGGCACGCGCATTCCAATATGTGCGCAAGTAGCCCTCCGGAAATAGGCGCTCACACACTGGTAGCACCTCGCCATAACGCGCGGGCGCGAACACAAACGCATGTGGTCCCGACGACAGCACATCCCGCAGATCATCCACCTCGCCACGATATTCCTGCCCTGCGTTTTCCGGTGTTAGATAACGAATCAGGTCCGTGCCGTTCATATCCAACCGCAGCGAGGAGAAACGCCACACGGTGTACGCCCCATCAAACGTCTTGAACACGTTGACCACATCATTGATCTGCCGCGTGTTTTCGCCATACAACAACTCATGCGTCTGGGGCATGTAATCAAACGTGTACGAGACAAAATTCGCTCCCATCAAACCCAACGCCCCCACGAGCGCCAGCGTCGTCACTCGCGCCGCATTTTTCAACAACACGTAGGGGCGCTGCTCTGCCGCGCCCAGTTTCGCCACACCCAACACAGCCATCACCAGCCCTACCACCGCCGCCCCGATCACCACCACGCCCACCGCCGCCACAACAATCAGCGCTGGAGTCGCACTGATGTAGCGCGGGTAATGCGGCGGATCGATCAATGCTGCGCCGCCCAACAACGCCGTCCCCGCCATCCACACCAGCAGCATGACTGCATTCGGATCACGCCACCGTCGCAGCAGCACCGCCAGCCCCACAATCAATGGCACACCCAGATACCAGCCCATCACGGAGCTATAACGCCCGTAGATGTCGCTCTCATCCTGAAAATGCACGTACGCCAGGAACGCGCGGCCCAACTGGTTTTCAGCATACTCGACCAGCCGGTCGTCATCGCGCGCCCGGTCAAGTTCGCCCGTCTCCCAGATACTCACAAACTTCAACCGGGGGCTGTACGTGCGACTCGTGTCGCGCCACATCGCATAAAAGTTCGGCCCCGCCACGACTAACGCTAACACACCCACCACCGCCAGCACTTCGACGCGCCGCCACAATCCGCGCCAGTCACGCAGCAGCACCAACGCCACATAGACACCGATCAGCACTACCGCGATCCGTCCGGCGAAATAGAAATACTGCGATAGCCCCAACGCCACACCCGCCAGCGCCGCCTCAAACACATCATCCTCACGCAGCGCACGGATCAAGCTCGCCAACGCCAGCGCGACAAAAAACGGATCGCCAGTCATATCCATGCCCGTGCGGCTAAACTGCACCTGCACCGGAAACGTTACCATCAGCAACGCCGCGATCCACCCCATCCGCGCATTGAACATGCGCCGCCCCATCAGGTAGATCGCGGGGATCGTCAGCGTGCCAAAGATCGCCGCAGGCAAGCGCGCCGCCGCCACATTCTGTCCCACCGCCTCAATCGCCACACCGATCAGCACATGAACCATACGCGGATGATGCCAGACACCCAACTGAAACGGGTTGTAGCGCCAGTCGTAATCATCTTTCAGCGCAGCGGCTTCCTGTGCGAACTGCGCCTCGTCTCCCGCCATAATCGACGGCGATGTCTCCAACCACGCCACACGCAGCAGCAACCCCAACATCGTCAGCGCACCCAACAGTAACCACGTGCGCCACTCCGCGCGCAGACTGCCGATCACCATGCGCCACCACGCCACACCCGCCCCGTGCGGAATCAGCCCGTAAAACGTCAGCACCACGCCCAACGACCACAACAGCAGCACATCCCACACACGCAAATCTTCGGGATACGCACGCCATGCCGCATACGCCACCACCAGAATCCCGATCAGCGCGATACTCAGCCGTCCCACCGGGCGCGCGGCGCCGCGCACCGTCACCCGATTGACCAATCCCGCCTCAGTCGGCACAATCTCGGCGGGACGCAGCGCAATCAGGATCAGCGCCAGCCCAATCACCACCGGCACACTGCCCGTCTCAACCGCGACAATGTCCTCAAACCACTGCCC
>CBEVZO010000164.1:0-7240 GCA_965554365.1 uncultured Anaerolineae bacterium | reverse complement strand
GCACCAACCAGGTCGGTTTGTTCGTCCAGCCATTGTAGGTAGAATCTGTGTGAGACATGGGAAATTTACCCTTTCCGTGCCTAAGAGCCGCTTCGGTGCTTCCAACACCTGGGCGGCTCGCCTGTTGAATACGGCCCGGCGGACTCGTCGCCGCGCCACACCTTCGCGGCACAGCGCTGAGGAAGGGGCCAGTCAAGGTCCCATGCGGTATTTCCGACGATTGCTAGTTCCTCACATGATTTCAGTTACAGTTCCGTTGGTTTGCTCTGAGACGCAGCATGGAAGGCCATAGTTCGCTGGTCTATTCTGTTTTTTGGAATGAGCACCAGCGTACTGTGGCCGGGTCTTGAGGGGAAGGAGTCCCGCGCTGTAGAGTTCCCGCGGATCGGGCGCGTTGCGGCAGAGCATGGTTGAAATAGTGTTAAGGAGGATAGGGGAAAGCGGGTTTCCGAGTGTGGGAGGATGATGTTGCACAAGCCCGGCCAGCGCGCCGCGTGGGAAGGTGTCCTGGGGGTAACGGTGACGTGGGGCCCCAGGATGGGCGCCCGCGCCAGCGCTGAGACCGGGCCGTGCCTCAATCCTAGTCTTGCTCGCTATCTGCGTCATCCAACTGCCAGTCGGTGAACTGCTCATCCAACTGCTCACGCTGAATTTGCGCCGCGAGTTTCCGCTTGAGTTTCACTTCTTCCAGGATCATGCGTTGTTCCAACTCGGGAAGTTCGCGCAACTCCATGATCAGCTCCTGCTCCGCAGCAGAGAGGTCGTCCTGCGACACACGCTTGGCCCAGGGCAACGGAAAGAAGTGCAGCAGAGGTTTCTCCAACGCCGCAGCCAACAGCATCAGCGTGGACGCAGGCGGTTCCATCCTGCCATTTTCCATCTGTGAAATGGCCGCTTGACGCCGGTACACCAGATCGCCCAACTCCGTTTGGCTCATGCCGCGCTCCTCGCGGGCGTCCTTGATGCGCTTGCCCAAGGCACGGGTGAACTTGTTCGGGAGTTTTTCATCGCTGGAAAAGAGTCGGCTCAACATGTTGTTTGTCCTGATCTAGGCCTTGACAGTTATTAGAATATCGAATAGAATACCACTATAGCGATTAGAACATGTGGTCGCTTTTCGTTTGCGCTGCTCTATTATGATTTCGTATAGTACTATACGGCATCACTTTAGGCAAGCAGCGGTACATAGCGCTGTGGTTGCACAAAAAAACGTGCCGAGATTGTGCTGGAACACAACCTCGGCGGACCCAAAGCTAACTGTCTCGAGCTAGTGGTTGGGCGACTCCTATGGTACCGAAGTCGACCCTACCGCGCCACTATCATAGGAGTACACCACGCATGACAACTGCACACACGGGTAACGCTGCACAGGATGCAGCGCTAAGCCCCCTCCCTGTATCACGGGGGCTTAATTTACTATCTCATATTGGTTTCCTTGGGATAGATTCTCTTTACCTTGTCCTTGAATATCCTCATCTGGATGTTTTTGAACAATGGTCCAAACCCATTTCAGATTTCACTGACCCTCAACTCCATGAAGGCATTGCCTACGAAGGCTTTGTGCTCCGTCGTGGTGGTCTGGGTTACAAGCTATCCGTCTGGTTTGAGGATGCCCGGTTGTTCATCACCGACCGGGTCAATGACAAGCTGGAAGGGACTTCGGCTGAAGGGCAGGGCATGGGCGTCATATTGCAACTGGGGCCGTTGTGGCTGCGCAAGTATGGCGACGTCCTGGCCGACAAGACCTTCAAGGAGAATATCACCGGCATGTTCATGCTGTTTGGTATTCAAAAACCGAATGACTTCAACATTCGCATCAATCGCATGGACATCACTGTCGATCTGGTCGGGGTGGATATTGATGATCTGCCAGTAGATCGCTGGCGTAAACACTGGGTCGGTTTTGCCAAACCCAAAACGATGCACTTCAAGTCGAAAACTGGTGGCGTGGAAGGGTTCTCGGTGGGGTCCTCGCAGGGCAGTGTGCGTTTCAAAATCTATGACAAGGTCGCCGAGGCCCAGAAGATTGGCAAGTATCGCTTTTGGCGCTCCGTCTGGGGTCTGCCCGACCTGACCGACGACGATGAGACGCCCGAAGAAGAAGCTGACACCCCAATTCCGGTCACACGCTTTGAGTGGAGTGTGCGCTGCTACCGGGCGCGGTTCATCAATCTGCGCTACCTGGCCGACTTTACCTATGACCGTTTCATGGCGTTGCTCAACTATGCCACCATGCGCTGGGGACAACCCCGCGTGCCGACTGCGGACACGAATTCCACACGTTGGCCCATCGACCCGACGTGGAAACAACTGACGGATTTGATCGACGCCTGGTACTTCGGCTACGACGAGACTGCGAAACGCGAGTATGTCTTCGAACCGGACATCAATGATCACTATCTGCGCTTTGTAAGCGGCACGCTGGCCGGGCTGCAAGTCCGCGTCGGCTTTGACAAGGGCAAACAGGAACCCGCCAGTCTCGCCCAGGCGCTCTCGTTCCTGACCCGGGAGGGACATTCGATTCAGGACATCATGCAACGCGCGGAAGACAAATGGCAGGTCTTCTCCCGGTTGGCGGCGAGGAGCGCATCCAAGGAGTCAGACGATGGGACGCGTTAAACCAACCGCGAATCGCTTGACAAACGAATCGACGTACAGTATCTTGATGGCAGCAACTAAATATGTCAAGGCAAGCCATGCAGCGTGCGTCAACACGCTACACGGCTCTGACCCGACACTGTACACGCCAGTGCACGGGCTGCAACGCATTATACGATATCGCGGGACTTCTGTCTCGTGTAGATTCGGCGGCCCTACTGACCGCGCCAGCTTGTTTGGCGACGCTGTCTGGTTAGGCCGCTTTGCTGTTTCGGTTGTGGGGAGGGCGTAGGCTATGCCGCGCTATGTCTTCTCCGCGGGCAAGGTCACGGTTGAGGAGGGGGTGTTCACTCCTTTCAAGTGTGACGAGAAGCAGTCCCCACGTGGGGTGCTGCTTCTGGCCCGCAAGCTGCACCATGCCGAAGAGCACGAATCTACAACGGACAAGGAGCTACCCGATGTCAAGCGGTAAGCGTCTACGGTTTGCGATCTACGCACGCTATTCCTCCGACATGCAGAACGAGATTAGCCTGGATGACCAGGAAGCAGTCTGCCGCGAAGCAGTGGGTAAACGCGGCGGGGTGATCGTGGGGGTCTACAAGGATGGGGCCGAACACGGCTGGAGCCTGGAACGCAATGGTTTCAAGCGCATGCAGAAAGCCGCCGAGAAAGACAAAATCGATGCCCTGATGGTCTGGAAGTTCGACCGTCTGGCACGCGACTTTGAGCAGTCGGTGATCGTCAAGGCATTTCTGCGTCACGAGTACGGTCTCAAGTTGCATTGTGTGGAGGGTGTCAGTCAAGATGATGACGACAGCTTCTATGGAGCGTTGGTCGAACAGATGCTGGCCGTGCAAGCTGCAATGTTCTCACGTAATCTGAGCACTGACACCAAACGGGCCAAGAAACAGCGGGCTATCCGGGGGGAGTTCAATGGCAGTCGTGCCCCGCTGGGTTTTGTACTGGTCACCGCCAAACAAGCCACAGAGGAACGTCCCGCAGGACTGTACATCGACCCGCGGGCCGCGGTGATTGTCAGGCGTGCCTTTCGCCGCTACGCTACCGGTTTGTACAGTGATGGTGCGATTGCCACGTGGATGAACTCCCAGCGCGTGATTCAGGAACTGCGTGCAGACAAGCAGCCCATCAACGGGGATATGATACGCGACCTGCTGCAGAACAAGGTCTACACCGGGCGGGTGTCCTATGCCGAGACATTCTACAATGGGACGTTGGGCGAGAGCAAGCAGTCCAGTCGGGGACGCAAGGTGTGGTTTGATGGCAAACACCAGGGTTTCATCTCCGATGAGTTGTTCGAGGTCTGCCTGACGGTGCGCGCGGGGTTCTCAAGACGCAGCACGGTGCCCAGCCAGCATCGCACCTACCTCATCCATGACCGCGTCTATTGCGCCGAGTGCGTCGCCACCAAACCGCCTGGGCTGATGGACGATTACTATGGCAAGATGCGTCCCTTCTGGCATACGACCAATGTGTGCGCGTACTATCGCTGTGTCGCACGGCGCCGGGGCTATGAGCCGTGTGGGCAGGGATGGATTACCGTCGAGGATCTGGATGACCAGGTGGTCGCGATCCTGTCCCACCTGACCATTCCTGAAGGCTTCCGCCAGCGGGTAGAAGCAGCTGTGCAGCAGCGCGTGGACAATGCCTCGGCGCTGGCACGGATGGAGGAGATCCGGGGCATCATTGAGCGCATTGATTTCCGCTGGGACCAGGGTTTCATCTCACGTGAAGAGTACGCCGAAAAACGCCAGCAGTTAAAGCGGGAAATGGACGCGATGCGTCCGATTGACTATGACGAGTTGATTGAAGCAGCGGACTTGATTGAGCATTTCCAAAGCTACTGGGACCAGTGTGCTAAGGTGCGCCGACCAGATGAAGCGCGCCAGCAGTTGCTGCAGAAGATTGTAGAGCGCGTGTTTGTGCACGACGGGGAAGTGCTGGCTGTGGTGCTGCATGGGGACTTCGGTGTGGTGCTTGGTGAAGACGAACAGGAAATGCGGGAAATTGCGGCGGCATTGGACATAAAAAACGGGGCCACGAGCGACCTTAGTCTCTCTCGTAGCCCCCTCGGGAGCGACGGGATTCGAACCCGCGATCTCCGGCTTGACAGGCCGGCATGTTAACCGCTACACTACGCCCCCTGACTTACCCGCACATTATACTGTGCGCTGATTCGGCTGTCAACGGCGAATTGCCACATCAAAAGTACATCTGCATCCCTATCAACTATCGGAGTCTGGCGCGTCGCTGGACTCGGTTGGTTTTCCACACGCGACGGCGGTCGTGTTACAATCATTTTTTGTTGGCTGCTAACTTGCGCACGAGGGCCGATCATCCAGCATGCCGCCCTTCGTTTTCCCACTAGACCGCATCAAGGATCAAGCGCATGAAAAACTGGGCCGTGTTCTGGGCGTTGGGCCTCATCTGGGGATCGTCGTTTCTGTTGATCAAAGTGGGCGTGGAGGACTTCAGGCCGCTGCCGTTAGTGTCTGTGCGGATCGGGTTGGCGGCGCTGTTCATGGCGGGTTTTATGCGCATCACCGGGCGCAAACTCCCACGCCAACGTCGTGAACTGCTCGCGCTGTTGTATATCGGGATCATGAATACGGCGGTCCCGTTCACACTGATCACCTGGAGCGAGCAGAACATCGACAGTGGGCTGGCAACGGTGCTTAACGCGACTGTCCCGCTGTTCACGCTGGTCTTTGCGCATTTTGCGTTAGCTGATGAGCGCATCACGTCGCAGAAAATCGCCGGGTTGGTCGTAGGCTTCGTCGGAGTCGCGATCCTTGCCAGCCGTGACGCGGAATCCAGCAGCTCGAATGCGCTGTTGGGACAGGTGGCGATGCTGGCCGCATCAGCATGTTATGCTACGTCCGCGATTGTGATCCGGCGCTTCCTGCGCGGCGTGGACCCCTATGTGCTGGCGGGCGGATCGGTGACAATCGGTGCGGTGACGATCATCACGATCACGCTGTTCAGCACCCCATTCCCCGGCGCGGATGACATCACGCTGCGCGGTGTCGCGGCGGTGATCACGCTGGCGCTGGTCAACACGGTGCTGGCGTATTTCCTGTTTTATCACCTGATCGCCGTCTGGGACGCCACACGCACCACGCTCGTAACGTACACCATGCCACCGGTCGGCCTGACGCTGGGCGCGATCTTTCTGGATGAAACCGTCGATTGGAAAATCGTGGTGGGTGCGGGGTTGATCCTGGGCGGGATTCTGGTCGTCAATTGGCGCAGGCGGCGCGCACCGGCTCCAGCAAAAGAGATCATCCCAAAAACTACGCAATAAGCCAAACCAATCTATAATAAGGCACGATGGCAAGCTGAGGCGAGAGGGAACCGACCATGCAGGACGCGCTGGTCGTGATTGTAGTAGGCTTCGTGCTGAGTTGGACCGCCTATGTCGGGATTCGCACTTTGCGACGGGACCGGCGCGGGTTGGCACTGTTATTCGCGCTGCGCGAGGGGGACACGGCGTTGTTTGTGACGTACCCCACCGGGCTGCGCTACCAGTTGACGCAGATCAACGGCGAGCGCGGCAGTTGGCGACATTATGTCCTCGAAGTCACGCGTGATGCGCTGTTGATCCACGATCTGAATCCTGACCTCGATTGGCGCTTCAGCCTGACTCCAGCAGAACTGCGCTGGTTTGGCCGCCCGAAAAAGTACACACGCGGAATCAACGAAATCTGGCTGCACGCGGAGATCGACGCGGTGTGGTGGATGATCAAACTGCGCCTAACACGCTCCGCGATGCAGTCGCTCGTGCGCGTACTCAAGGACATCGCCACCCCGGAGCAAGTCGCCGCCTACCGCCGCCACCGTCCGTTTGTGCATGTGGGGCCGCTCTCCGCACGGCCTGCCACACAAGACATGCTCGGCCAATGGACGCTTGACGCTCCGGTGACAGTATACCTGATGCCATTGTTCCTTGTGGTGCTGCACGGAGCCGCCGTGCAGCGGGTAATGCCCCTGGAACAAGTGCAAAACGTGAGCGCGATCAAACGTGTGGACCGGCCCCGTGCGGCGGGATTGGTGCGGTTTGAGATCGGTGAGGAAACGGTGGCGTTTGCTCTACCGCAGCACGCGACTTTTGCCGACGCGTTGGCCGAAGCGGCACGTCGCACCCTCGAAGACCCGGTACAATGGCAGCGCAAGAAGAAAAAAGGATCCGGCGAGGACGCTCGTTATACGTTGTTAGATGACGATGACGATGCAGACGCTTGGGATGAGGACTATTTCCCCAGCGCTCCCCGGTAATGACGACGCGGGTCACTCACAACGTATAACGAGGTAACATCACACTCATTGAAAGAGAGCAAACCATTCATGCACCGTCACATCACACGCCTGAGTATTTTCCTCGTTACGTTACTCATTCTGCCGCTGAGTCTGGCCGGGGCACAAGGCCCCACCGATGATCCAGGCAGCATCGGCGATGCGTACTATCCCAGCCTGGGCAACAGCGGCTATGACGTGTTGCACTACACGATTGACCTCCACGCGGACGTGGACCGTGACCTGATCAGCGGGACCACGACCATTGAGGCGCACGCGCTGGATGACCTAAATACGTTCCATCTCGATTTCGCAGGACTGACCGTCGAGA
>CBEVZO010000163.1:0-7247 GCA_965554365.1 uncultured Anaerolineae bacterium | reverse complement strand
CGCCAGCGCAACAAAATGTCTCGGATGGAGAGGGGGATTTAGGGGGTGAGGCCCAACGTGCAGACAAAACAAAAAAACGGCGCGTATTGCGCCGTCTGTTCTGGGGTGGCTGGAGGGATTTGAACCCTCGTTCTCCTGATCCACAGTCAGGCGTGTTAACCCCTACACCACAGCCACCATATTGAGCAGCATTGTAGCACAAGACATCGGGGCACGCCAGAGCAAATTTGCGGAATTTTTCCCCCAGCAGCGCCACGCGCCCAGAGAAACGGATCGTAGAGCATGAGCGCATCACCTACTCGCATTGTCTTCATGGGCACGCCGGATTTCGCTGTGCCATCGCTACAAATGCTAATCGACACACCCGACCTGCACGTCGCGGGCGTTGTCACACAACCGGATCGCCCGGCAGGACGCGGACGCACGATCCAGCCACCACCGGTTAAAGTCCTCGCGGAGGCAGCCAACATCCCCGTGATCCAGCCAGAGCAGCGCATCGACCGTATCGACGCGCTCGATCAACTGCGCGCCTGGGAACCGGATTACCTCGTCGTCGTGGCTTATGGGCAAATTCTGCGCCAGGTGGTGCTGGATGTTCCGCGCATGATACCTGTCAACGCCCACGCGTCGATCCTCCCACGCTGGCGTGGCGCGGCTCCGATCCAACGCGCGATCAAGGCGGGCGATCTCTACACGGGCGTCACGACGATGCAGATGGACGCGGGCATGGATACTGGCCCGATCTTGCTGCAAGACTCGATCCCGATTCTGCCAGACGAAACCGGGCAATCGCTGCATGATAAACTCTCGGTGCTTAGCGCGATGCTCCTGCTCCACACGCTGGAATGGCACAGCCAGGGCAGCATCCAGCCGCACCCGCAGCCCACCAACGCGGAACTGATCACCGTCGCGCCCATGCTCAAGAAAGAAGAAGGTCTGATCGACTGGACGCAAAGCGCCGTTGAGATCGACCGGCATGTGCGCGCGTTTTTCCCCTGGCCGGGCACATACACTTTCTGGAACGGCAAGCGCCTGAAAATCATCAACGGCATTCCCCTGCCCAACGGTTTCGACCTCGTGCCGGGTCAGGTCTGCAATCTAAACACCACCCGTTTCGCTGCTGTGGGCACGCTCGCCATCGGCACAGGCAATGGCATATTCGTCCTGCGCCAGTTGCAGCTTGCCGGACGCAAAGCACAGTCCGCCGCTGACTTCCTCAACGGCACGCCGGACTTCGAGGGCAGCACGTTGGGCGCTTCCGCGTAGTGTGTTCGTGAAGTTGCCAGCCGTAACAGAATGCGAACAAAAAACGATGGTAAAATAAATGTGTTCAATTGCGGAGAAACAATCATGCAGGGGACAGCAACACATACTGTGTTTGATGTGATTACCGACTTTCTCGCATCCGACCCAACGCCAGAAGCGATCCTTGCTTACCATCTGCCGGACGATCTACAGGCGCGCGTCAACACACTGGTCGAACGCAACGGCGAGGGACAGTTGACATTCGACCAACAGCAAGAGCTATACGACTTCATGTGTGCTGACGAAATGATGGCACTACTCAAAGTCAAAACCAAGCTCAGACTGCGGAAAATGAACCCGTGAGTATTTCGGCTGAGCAGCGACGGATCATTCGTGAGTTAGCGGGCAATTGCTGTGAATACTGCCGTGTTACCGAAGATGATCGTTTGTCGGGTTTCCAGATTGACCATATCATCCCCATTAAGCATGGTGGCAGCGATGACACCAGCAATCTGTGTTTGGCCTGCCTGAAGTGCAATAGTTTTAAGGGGCCGAATGTCGCTGCACTTGATCCAGACACAGGTGAGGCAACAAAATTGCACGATCCTCGCCAGCAACAGTGGGATGATCACTTCCGCATCAACCCTGATGCGTCACTCACAGAACTTAGCCCCGCAGGGCGCGCAACGATTGTCGTTCTCCGCATCAATGAAGCTAGCCGCGTGAAACACCGCCATATGTCAATAATGCTTGGCGAGTATCCTTGCAGTAAACAACGTTAACTGCGTCAATTGCAGCTTGCCGGACGCAAAGCGCAATCCGCCGCTGACTTCCTCAACGGCACACCGGACTTTGCACGTAGCACACTGGGCTAGGGTTCGGTCAGGAAATCAAGCTCATCCCGGTGTGTGTCGAGTACGCGCCATGCACGTTCCTCGCCAAAATGCAGCCCCAGGATGCCGCGTTGGTCGCGGCGTTCGTCCAGGGATTGCAGCCGTTCACGCAGGTCCATATACAACACCAACCACGTGCGGTCAACTCCGTCGTCCTCAACCTCGTCGAGCAACTCCACCATCGCCGGAACCGCATCATACGACAGCGTGGTGAGGTAGTACACGTCGATTTTGCCCGTGTCGCGATAGCGGTCGATATTGCGCTGCGCGATGAACGCGTCTACGTTCAGGATATTCAGCGATGCGAAAAACCCACACGTCACGACCGCCGCGCCAATCCAGAACACCTGTGGATGCAGCCGGAACAGGTGCGCGACCAACACCACAAACTGCACCGCCAGCCACACCATGAACACATGACTCACCACGCGCAGCCGCGTGAAACCATACGCGTTTTCGTACAACGTCATCCGTTGAAACGCCGACGCCAGAATCACCAGCGCGCACACGATCACGCCCAGCACCAACCCTCGAAACACGCGCTCCTGTCGCGCGCTACGTTTCACCGTGTGGTCCAGCGCAAGGACCAGCAGCATCGTCACAATCGACACCGCGAGCAACTCGAAGAACCCCCGCCGCGCGTAGTCGGAGTACGTGTAGCCGGTGCGTGTGATATTCGCCGCACCGCCGAACAGGTAGCGCGCCTGGATCAGCACAAACACCAAGAATAATGCATTCACACTGCCCAGCACGATCCCACCCTCGATCAGCCCCAGCCAATCCTGCAACAGTCCGGCACGCGGGACCTCCTCATTCAGCGACGCGTCCGCATCCGCCTCGGTGAAATCGTATGCGCTCTCCGACACATTCGCCGCCGACTGTACACCAAATAACGCCACTTTTAGCAGCCCTGTTCCGATCCACGCAAACACAAGCGAGACCGTCAGGTGCGCGATCAGCGTTCCCAGGTTGCCGAACTTAATCAGCGCGAACATATCCCCCAGCAAATCGCTGAACACCACGTCCGCTGCACTCAGCAGCAGCGCGAACACAGCCACAATCGGCAGCGCGATAGCACACCCGCGCCCCACCGCCTGCGCCATCAACCGGTGTTCCCGCTTGATTTTCAGCGTCTTGGTCCATTCCGCCGCACGACTGAGTACAGCAAATGGTTCGAACCAGCTTACAAAGGCCAGTTCTAGCACATCAATCGGGGGTTTGAGCCAATGTTGGAAAAAGAGAAAGCGGGGGAGACTGACATAGCGGACCACGAGGCCCAGCATCACCGCGCACATGAACCCGTTCATCACCAGCAGGTAAGGCGCAGACACCATGCTGAACATCGCCGCAAAAAACAGGGCGGGAAGCGCCAGCAGCGCGTTGGCACGCACGATCTGCATGTCGAGTACGAAAAACAACGCAACCGCAACCGCCAGAAACCCCACCACATACAGGCTCACATTGACACCAAGTGGATATTCATGGAATAGGAGATCGCCCAGCACGCCCAACAGTGCCCCACCCAGAAGAAGCATAATGGAATGCGACAGATCTGCTCGATCAGTCATCATACACCTCGCCTGCTGCATTGCCTATCGATTAATCTTACACGGCGATGTGCATGCCTCCTCACCCGCACACACACAAAAGAGGCACGGTGTGCGCCCCTGCACAACGTGCTATTCCCACCGCCCCCAGCGCGTCACATCGCCGCCGGGGAGCATTCTCTCCCTCAGCGGTGGAAAAAGATCGGGATGCATCTGTGCGACCAACTAGGGAGCATCTCCTGAATCGGACTCATACTCACCAGACGATGTTATGGATAAATCGTGAATCTTGCCACCCACCACACTTTGACCTGAGAGATAGAACTCTCGTTGCATATTTGCCACTATCTCAATTGGAAATCGCGCAAATCGCCGATACTCACTGGCATTCTCCAGTTGTTTTGCAACTTTCCGCTCTAGCGCCTTTCTTAGTTGAGATTGAAGCGAAGCAGCAGCGACGTTAAACATAAACGGATCACCATTATTGAAAATCAAATACCCGTTTGCGTTAAGAAAATCGCGAACCCTCATTCGGTAAGACTGTTCACGATGTACTCTTTGGTGCTGCCCCCCATACGCAGTGTTAAATGCCTGACGACTCCAAACCACTCCTTGAGAATGCAAAGCCGAGTATGTAGGATCAGCGTAATTCGAGAACGAAAACAACTCAGGAATCCAATACCCATCTACGTATTCATAAGCTGTAAAATGGAAGCCGATCCCCTTGTTTAACTCACCCTGTACATGCAGATGTTCCAAGTCTTGATTCAAAATATCCGTGAGGTGTTCTACAAATCGCTCAGGTTCATCAAACCTACAGGCAGCCGGTATATGTTTATCCAACCAATCTACAGTTGACCACTGCGAGTTTACGCAGGCCAATCCCCAGTAAGAAATCGCGCCTCGGAAGTGCCTTACAGGTCGCATTTTGGGCTGCACAGCCTCAATTACTTCTCTTGTGCCATCCGGTTGCATTTGTGTGATGAGTGAATCGGTGGCATGTACAGTACAATCACGACCGATTAAGGTCACAATAACCGTCATTTCAAGATTCCCACCGCCCCCAGCGCGTCACGTCCGCGAAGGTGCGCCGCGCGCCTGTACGTGCGGGCCGGTTGCGCGGATCACTGTCCGGGTGCGGATAGCCAAACGAGATCAGCCAGGGCACATCTTTGTCGTCAGGAATGCCCAACGCCGCGCGTATCACATCCGGCTCGTAGATCGTACCCATCACCGAGCCAATGCCCAAATTCCACGCCGTGAGAATCATGTTCTGGCTGGCGCGCCCCAGGTCAAACGGCCCGGTCAACGTCGGCGGGGTATGCAAATCGTCCACCACCATCACCACCGCAAACGTCGCGCCCGCCACGTGCGTACACCATTCGCCGCCCCCGGTTAATCCTTGCAATGTGTCGCGCGCCGTCACCACGATGAATGTCCAGGGCTGGCGGTTCTTCGCGGAACCGGCGCGCCGCCCCGCGTCTACAATCTGCTCCATGATCTCGCGCGAGATTGGTTCAGCGCTGAATTCACGCACCGCCCGCCGCGTCTTGATCGCTGCATGCACATCCATCGTTACGCATCCCCCTCGTCGCTCAATTCCGGGGTTAGATCGCTCACTAGCATGGTCGCGGTCTGCATTTCTTGCGGCAGATCACGCACACGAGGGGTTTCGTCCGTCATACGCGCCAACTCCTTGCGGAAGATGCGCCGCAGCGTCGCAATCGCCGTCGCATAGGTCGGCTCCACACCAAGATAGCTCAAACGCCCGGCCCCCAACGTCTTGCCCACCTGACGCGGGGTGTCCGACGCGTAGTGCAGGAAGCCGATATCAAACGGCGTGATATACAGGTTCACGATCTCGTCCGTCGGATGCCGCTGCGCACGCACCATCTCGTACACCGCTGAGAGATACGGCCCGGACTCCATCTCGACCACCGAGTAGCCTTCGCGGTAGAACACGTCCATGTATTCCACATTCTGCAAAAACGTACCGCGCATGGTGACCGCCTTCTGGTTGTCCAGCACACTATTCGCGGTCAGATACGGGATCAAGTCCGACGCGGTGAAGCAGTTCGGGAACAAGTACGTGTTCAGGCTGTGTTCGTCATAGACCACATTCGCGACCATCACATCGCCCACGCGCGCATTGAGCGTCGCCGCCTTGCCAATCACATAAATACCCTGCATCTGCGTTACATACTGGCTGATCTTCGCCAGCACATGATACGCCGCCATGCCCAGCGGATAGTCGATATTGATGATCAACGCATCGCTCGCGCGCAGACGCTCCAATTCCTCACGATCCGCGCAATGCAAACGCGAATCCATGCGCTCAAAATCGAGCTTGCCCACCTCGATCACCTGCGTTTCGATGTCGAACCCGTGCAGACTCGGCGCACGCGTAATGCCCACGTCCCGCTCTGCCGCCAACGCACGCTCCGCCATACCGGACTGTGCAGTATAGCGCCGCGTCGCGTAGTACAGGAAATTATTCTTGTTGTTCAACTCGTCCCGCACGCGCACATAATCGTATTCCGCTGTCAGACCGGGGTCGCCCGCCTGCTCGATAAACTGGAAAATGCGCGCTTCTTCTTCCAACCCGAAGCCGCTGAGCAGGTTCGGGATCGCGTGGATGTTACTGGACACGAAATAAACGGGACGTTCCTCCACACTAGCGGGAACCTGCCGCCGCGCATTGGCCCACCAGCTTGAGGTCGCGCGTTGGTAGTTGATGTATGTGCCCGCCAACAACCGCACCGCAAACCGCTTTGGAGCCTGGGATATCTTTTTCAGCGTAGTGATCATCTGCGCACCCCACGCATCCTGCAAACGGCTGAGATCGTCAGCGGTCATGCCCAACGCGCGCGCCAAATCGGTCGTGCGCGCCAGCGTCGCGTCCGCGCTGTACGCCGCCAGATTCGCCTGCGCTGACACGGATTGCAGCATCTCGTGCAGCTTGTTCCACTCGATCTGATACGTCACCAACATCGGAATCAAATCGTCGATATCCGACCCACTGGCAATATAGACAGCGAGCGTGTTTGCGCCATCAAACGCCGTGCGGCGGCGGCGTGCCGCCGCACTCACACGCACCCAGTCTTCCACCTCAGAATAGCCATGTTCATGAAACACGCGATCCGTCTGCCCCATCACCACGAGGTCCGCATCCGCGATACACAACGGCAGCCGCATCACCGCATAGAACATTGCTGCCGCATCCGGCGTAGGCGCGCGCCCATGCGCGTGTAGCGACGCACCCATCGTCAGATGCGCCTCCACCAACGCATCCAGATGCACAGCGCGGCTGGAACGCAGCAGTGAATAATAGGTCCGAACATACAGGGCGATCTCTTCGCCGCCGGTTTTGGGTACTGTGCGATCCATGCAATCCTCGTTTGGTTAAGTGAACAGCAATCAGTGATCAGTCGTCAATTTTCAGTTTGCAGTATGCGGTTGCCCGGTGCTGCCCTCGCTCTAAAGCGCACAATCAATATCTCGTAGGGACGTATTGCCATACGCCCTCTGCCCCTCAAACTAGAGCGGTCATCGCAGATCGCCC
>CBEVZO010000162.1:0-7252 GCA_965554365.1 uncultured Anaerolineae bacterium | reverse complement strand
CGCCGTGACCGGATCGTAGGGGGCGGTAGCATGATGGTCGCCCTCAGTGATCCAACCATCGGGCAGCACACCGTAGGCCTGTCCCACGCCCGCCGCGCGCAGCAGATTTCCTGCGTCAGGGCCGAGGGCTTCGATCAGTTCTAGATAGGCGCTGTGGTGGCCGGGCAACAGCGGATCGTTGTTGTTCAGCGCGGGCACATGGTCGAGCATGGCGATATTAGGCAGTTGGGACGTGCGCAGTTCGGCGCTGCGCTGCACGGCGATGCGGTAATCGCCCACATCAAAATAACCTTCAATGGCGGGCGTCCCTGCTGCTTGGTCAGCGTCAGCGCCGAAAGTGACATCGCGTTCGTAGTCATCAAACCAGTAGTGGCGGCCCTGGGTTTCTACTGTGCGCTGATCCCAAAAATCAGCGTCAGTGGTCGGATTCAGCCCATCCGCCATCCAGGCGAGATCAAGCGCGATCACGATCAGCACGACGCTGCGCCAGAGAACGTGCGATCCGGTTAATGGTGGCTGCGGTTGGGTGAGCGTCAGCAGCGCGGCAGCGACCATCGACGATCCGAGCGCGACCATGCCCCAGGAGAGAACTTCCAGGTTGCGCGAGTCGAAGTTGCCGAATGTTAATCCTGCGACGGCCATCAGTACCATCGCGCCGCCGCCCGCCGCCGCCAGTCGCGACCAAAAGACGATCCATTTGCCACGCCCCCACTGCTCTACGCCGATGCCTGCCAACACAGAGAGGCTGAATACGGGCAGTATCATCCAGCGCACCGGCTCGCGAAAGACGTCGAAGGTGGGCACATGGTCGTACAGCACGCGGAACACCGGGCCGAATTTGCCCATTGCAATGAGCAGTGTAGTGACGGTTAGCAGCGCCCAGAATGGCACGGTTTCCAATGTAGCGGGGGCGTCGGGATTGCGTCGCTGCCGCAGCCAGCCCCAAATCGCGGCGATAGCGGCTACGAGCGGGATGAAGCCGATATAGGCTGCGTCCTCGAAGAAAATGCCGCGTGTGAGAAAGCTGCCATCGGCGGGCGTGCCGAGGAAGTGTGGACTGAGCAGCGTCAGCAGTTGGAGCGGATGGTATGACAGGTTTGCGGTGGTGTCGAAATCCAGGCCGCTGGAGCGCTGCGATTCGGCGAGGTATTCAGCGGTGGGGATCAACTGGATCGCGGCAATCAGCACGCCGAGCAGCATTCCCGCGCCCGCCAGGGCCAGCGCCATGCCGCGCGCACGCAGCGGATCACGCCGCATATGCCATCCGGTGATCCACAGCGTATACAGTCCCACACCCACAGCAGCGTACCACGCGGTTTGGGCGTGTCCGGCGAGCAGCAGCAAGCCGAAGCCCAGTCCCAACCAGCCGATATCTACTGCACGGCGCTGTGTCAGGACGCGATGCACCAGCCAGAACAGCCAGGGCAGCCACGCGCCCGCATTGGCGGTGGGGAAAGACATCAGGCGCGCGATCAAGTAGCCGCAGAGCGCAAAGGCGAGGGTACTCACGCCGCGCCCAAATGAGGTGAACTTCAGCACACCGGTGAAACGCCACATCCCCAGACCCGACCACAGTACATGCAGCAGTGCGATGACCGTCATCGCGGCGGAACCTGGCAGCACTAGCCACAACCAGTTGGGCGGGTAGAAGATCGCGGTCTGGTGATTGGCGAGCAGCGGTGCGCCTGCACCGAGATACGGGTTCCAGGTGGGGAGGTGGCCCTCGCTGAGTTGTTCAAATGCAAACTCGCGCCAGGGGTAGAATTGCAGCGTCGGCAAGCCCCAGAATAATGTGTCGCCGCGCAGCAGCGGGAAAAAGAGCAGCACCAGTACCGCTATCAGCAACGCCAGCGGCAGCCACAGCAGGATATCGCGTCTAGTCGTCATGCACTACCTCGTAGATCACGATGGGATCGTCCGGTGAAAAGCCGCTCAGGGGGCGCAGTGCGGTAGTATCGAATGGGGTGTCAAATCCTGCATTTGCCACCAATGCGTGTTCCAGATGGCCGAAAAACACGTAGTCCACGTTTGCCAGTAGTGTGTGACGTTCGTCCGGTGTGAGTTCTCCGGCGAAGAAATATTCCACCTGCTCGACTTTTTCCGTCCCGTTGATTGTCTCAGGACCGTGCCCGACATATGCGACAAGGTTAGTACGCGCGGGCAGATAGTTGCCGGTTTTCTCCGCGCAGAGTACCACCGTGTCGCGCGGAGCCAGCGCGTTAAGCTGATCCATTACCGTGAGTTCGTCGGCGGGGTGGAATAGCGGACGGTCTGGGGATGCGGCGCTGAAGGTTCCGCCGAGCAGCAGCAAAAATGCGGTCGGTAGTGTCAGCGCGAAAACCACAGTGCGCGCCCGCCGCCAGGATTTACGTGTGGGGAACCACAGCCGCAGGCCTGCCGCCGTGAGGATGCTCAATGGAACGATCACGCCTTCAGCTAAGCGGCGCTGTACGTTGATCGGCAGATACACGATCACGGGCATCACGATGACCCAGGCCGCCAACAGGATGTAGGGCAGGGTATGCTCGTCTGCGCCCTTGCGCCACGCCCACCGCAGCGCAATCACGGCAGGGATCGCCAACACAATATAGCCGAACACATAATGCGCCACATGCGGCGACGGGAGGTTGTTTTGCCCCGACCAATCGCTCATGACATCGTTGGTCAGGAACACCACCGTCGTGTAGATCAGCAGCGGTAGTACGATCACTGCGCTGCTGACCGCGCGCCAGAACAGGCCCCAGGGAAAGTGTCGCAATCGCAGCCACGCGGCGAGTCCCCACACGCCCAGGATCAGGTACAACACGGCGATGAAAAACGGCACGCACAGCCCCATGACAATCCATAGGATTCCGGCGGGCAGTGTATAGCGCAGCCAACGGCGCGGATCAGCGGGTTCCAGCAAGGCGCGGAACAGCAGCAGCAGCCCCAGCAGCATTGTGGCTCGCGCCAGCGCCAGATGCGGCAGACCGAAGATGATCAGAAAGCTGTAGCCCTCTGGCACGAAGAAATCGACTGGTAGCGAGCCAAAGAGATCGCCCAGGCCGATCAGTGTCAACGCCCACCCGAATCCGCCACCGAGCGCGATCAGGATCAACGCCGTCATGCGCGTGTGAGGACGATGCAGGAACACAGCCACAAAACGGTAGCTGACCAGCAGTAGCGCAAAACCACACACGATCCGCGCAATATGAAACGCCACCGCCATCGCCGTGACCAAATCAGGGCTATCAGCGTCCACAAACAGCGTGGTGAGCTTGCCGAGCAGGATATAGGGAAGAAACAATAGCGCCCCGTCGTGATCTTCATGCGTGTAACGCAGCGTGAACAGCCAATCGCCGCGCGCGCCGAGCCGCATTTTCGCCAGATAGCTGTAGCCGTCGTCCGTACCGAACAGAAAACCGCCGAATTCCCAGTCGTCGTTCGCGGAGAGCCAGCCGACCACATACGGCAGCGTCGTGATCAGCATTACGATGGCAGCGAACAGCACGACACGCCGCCATTCTCGCGGAGTCACTCGACCCAGATCACGCATGTGCGGCCCTCCACCAGATGGCGCTGCTCAGTAGTAGAAGAGCCAGCAGCGCGCCCAGTCCATACACTACCTCGGAAGCGCTGTAGGTGGTTTCGTAGGTGTCTCCGGCGTTGATGTCACCGGGCAAGCCGGGGAGATTACCGGAAGTGTTGTTCCAGCGTCCATTGGCGGCGGCATACACCGTGCCATTTGTGCCATTGAAATCCGGTAGGACGCGCACCGTCAGCGTGTTGGGATTCTGCCAGTTGATAGTGACAGCGGGCATCAGCGTGTTGCGATAGACATACACATCACCGATCTGCGTTTCGAGTTCCAGCCCCGCCGCGTCGATCTCGAACGCTGAGACGACGTGCGATACCATCCATTGCGCCAGTAGATCGGGGCGGATCGGGGCGTCGTGATTCGCTTGCGCCAGAATCTCGTCAAAACTGAGATCGTCGTCTGTATCATCGTCCCATTGGTAGGCGGGCAGTGTCACGCTGTAACCGTCTGCCTGTACGCCAGTAGCGTGTTTTGCTGCGCTCACATACTGCTGCATCTGGAACGGGTCCACGCCGCCGAACTGCGGAATTTCCCAATACGCAGCGGCCTGCTGCGGCAGGCTGTAGGAGGGTGAATAGACGCGCGTCGCGCCCGCGTCAACCAGGTATGCGGCTAACTCTTGGTGTGGTGCGAGCCATTCATCCTCATGGCGTCCTTTGACCAGCGTGCGGTCGATCCATAGCACGTCAATTAGCACTACCAGCGCAAACACGATCAGCAGGGTACGGGCGGGCAATTTGCCGAAGATTGCAAGCAGCATCACCAGCGCAACAGCGGGTAGTGCGAATATGCCGACGGTCGCGGTCCAATCCAGTTGTGCGGAGAGCGTGAGCGTGCTGAAGACACCACAGACCATCCCTCCACCGAGCAGCGCGACCACGCTTAGCCGAGCGGCGCGCCGGTCTGAGGGTCCAGCGGCGAGGGCGTCCGCCCCCCATCCGGCGAGGTAGGGCAAGATCAGCGCCGGAACCAGCCACACGCGCGGCGGCACGCGCCACCAACGCAGCGCGGGAACCAGGCGGTTCAGCAGCGGCCACAGCACAAACTGATTACCCATCGCGTACAGCGCGGCAAGCGCTACGATCAGCCACCAGAACGCGACTTGCCGGGGGCGTTTGAGCAGCGCGACCACCGCCAGAGTGAAGATACTCACGCCGACATAGACCAGCGACTCCCAGTTGCCGCCATGATCACCGATCAGCAGGCCCAACCACTGCCCTGGTGAGAGGCTGCCGAATGCGGCATCGTCCAGCGTGATGGTGCTGCGCGACAGGTCTGTGCGATACAGCAGCAGCGCGATCCACTGCGGTGCTGTGAAGGCGGTGGTCAGCAGCGCAAACATTGCTGCGCGGTAGCTGAGTTGTATCATGGCAGCGCGGTCGAAGTCAGCGCGCGCAGACCACCAGCGCCAGAGGGCATAGGCGAGCGCCGTCGCCAGCGCGTATGCGCCGAGGCGCACGTCTGCCAGAATGCACAGCGTCGCGAATAGCGCACTCCATAATGCGGAACGGGGGCGGGCGTCGGGTTGTGTCAGGGCGGGGATCGACCATAGCAGCCAGGGAAACCAGCCTGCCGCGTAGACCAGATCAAGGTGGCCCGCGCCAAGGGCGGCAATGATGCGCGGGGCGAAGGCGTATCCTCCTGCGACCAACAGCGCCGCGCCCGCCGAGAGTCCGGTGCGGCGACTCCACAGCCATGCCCCGGTCCCTGCCAACACAAGATGCAGTGCGATCAGCAGATTCAAGTGTGCTGCGGGCGGAACGATCAATACCAACCATTGCAGCGGATACCAGATTTTGTTCAGCGGGTTCGCGGCGAAGGGTTGCCCGCTCATAATCAGGGGCCGCCACAGTGGAAAGGTGTGATCCTCAAGCACAGCGCGGCGCAGAAATAGCGCGTTCGGCCAGTGGCTTGTTGCCGCATCGGAATAGTCGCTGGACGGGGGAAACGGCAAACGATCCGGCCCCAGCCCCACCACCAACAAAAACGCCGCTACACAGACCGTAAGCCCGGCAGCGATGCCGAATAGCGCGCGCAGTGTCACGCTAGTTGAGGATGAAGAGTGTGACATCGCCTTCTACGATTTCCTGCTCGATGCGGTCGGCGGGCAGCGTGTCTACGCATTTGCCTGCGTCAGGATACGTGTTGCCATCATCGTCTTCGGCAGCGATTTCCTGTTCTTGTGGTCCCCAGATGATATAGCGAATGGAGAATGATTGCTCGTCGCTGAACAACGTGTCGCAATCTTGCCCACGATACCACTGCTCAACCTGTTCAAGACGCTTTTCTGCGTGAATCGTTTCAAAGGGATGCCCGTATACTACCACTTGCTCGGTATACGCTGGAATCCATAGGCTGATGTTGGGGGCCGCCAGCACTACAGCGTCCGCCTCATCGCGATCGTCCAGCCATTGGATCGTTTTCCAGTAGTCGCTTTCGACAAGCAGCCCCGCGCTGATGCCGCTGTCGGAGTTGATGACCGCGCCAAAGAGGGGAATGCCCAACACAAATACGTTGGTTGGAACCAGGAATACGATCAGCGTGATCATTGCCGCGCCACGCAGTTTTTCTGCGACTTTGTAAAACCAGTAATCTTCCAATGCGCGCACCGCGAAATATACCAGCGGGATGATCAGCCCCAGGGCTAACCGGCGCTGGAGATTGAAGGGCGCGTATAGCCCGGCAGCATTCACGATGATCCAGATCAACATCAACTGATCGCCGTCGCGTTCGAACCGCCGTACCGCGCGCACCAAACCGGGGATCGCCACAATCAACAGCAACCCGTAACCAAATAGATAGCGGTAAGGTGGTGGTGACGGCGTGTAGTTTTGTTCGTTGAACACGCCCATGACATCGTTGAAACGGAACACGATTAGATCATAAAGCGCGAAGGGGATTGCTGGGAGTATCAACATCGAGGCCCAGCGTAATTCGTGATTAGGAAACTCCCGCGTGAGGTAGGCGCGCACCGCGACGTAGATCATCAACGCGCCGCCAATGGGCATCAATGCCATTGGTTGGATCAGTGCCAGCAGCACCGAGAGCAGAATTAGCCCCAAACCGCCATTCTCCACGCTGGGAGCCGCGTTATAGCCGCGCCGGAACACGATGATGTAGATCGACGCGATCAGCGCCAAACACGCGATGCTCATGGGAAAATGAGCATTGGTGTAGGTAGCATAAAACGGGAAGGCTTCAGGCACGGTCATATCGACGGCCAGCCGGTTGGGATCAAAGAGCAGTAAAAACCATCCCAGACCCGATCCCACCGCCAGCAAGGTAAAAAACAGCCGGCGTGGTCGTAGGCGTACCCAGATGGTTGCGCCCAACTGGTACAGCGAGATATACATGAAAAAACTGGTCGCGACCCGTGCCAGATGGAAGATCACCAGGCTCGATAATCCTGTGACCCGTGCGGCGTGACCTAAAAACAGGTAAAAGCTGTGGAAGCCCGCCCCGTCGTGTGTTTCGGGTGTGTAGCGCAACTCAAAGAGCCAGGCTCCTTCGCGGCCCTGTTCGATCTTCGAGAGATAGGTCGCCCCGTCGCGTGGATTAGCCAGCATCCCCATGAACTGCCAACCGTCATCGGATTGATTGCTGGCTAGCGCCCAGGCATACGGTACGAGCGTCAGTGCAACCAAAATGCCGCTGATGATGATGACCCAACGCCAT
>CBEVZO010000161.1:0-7268 GCA_965554365.1 uncultured Anaerolineae bacterium | reverse complement strand
GGTAGTGGTGAGGTTTTGACTGATGAGACATGAAAAGGTAAACCAGGACAAACGACCAAGTTCATCTGGAGCACCTTTTCATGATACAGACGATTGTAACGCATCGATGTCCGCAATGCGGTAGTCAAAACATCGTGCGCAACGGCCATGATTACAAGGGCGCTCAGAAATATCATTGCCATGACTGTCAGCGCTATGGAACGTTGCACGCACAACGCGGCTATGACGAGCGCACTCGCGCTCAGGTCAAACGTGCGGTGCTCGAACGGATCAGTTTGCGGGGCATCGAGCGTGTGTTTGGCATCTCGCGGCGCACGGTTGCTGAATGGATTGCGCAATGGGCCGAAGACTTGCCGCCACTGGAAACCACATTGGAGACGGCCCAGTTGGATGATGTGCTGGAACTGGATGAACTGTGGTCCTTTGTCCTCAAGAAAGCGAACAAACGTTGGGTTTGGGTCGCCCTGTGTCGTCGTACCCGACAGGTCGTTGCTTACTTCATCGGTGACCGGAGTGCAGCCAGTTGTTTGCAACTTTGGCGACGTATCCCAACCGCCTATAAACGGTGCCATTCGTTCAGCGATTTCTGGGAAGCGTATCAGCTGGTCTTCGCTGCTGATCGGCATCAATCGGTGGGCAAAGACAGTGGTGAAACGAATCATATCGAGCGCTGGTTCAATACCTTGCGGCAACGTCTGGCTCGGTTCGTTCGCAAGACCTTGTCTTTTTCCAAAGCCGATCGGTTTCATGAATTTGTTTTTCGGCTATTCGTTCATCACTACAATCGCGAGTGTATCAGTCAATAGTTCACCACTACCTGTGGCTAAATGTCACCACCAACGAATCGATGCACCAGCCCGGCACGCTACGTTGGAATCCGCAGGGCACAGTGTTGGCCGCAACTGGCTTTACGGAGTCGATGTCGGGGGAGATTCGCCTGTGGGCGTTTGAGGAACCCACTACTTTTACTCATAACGGTAGTGTGGGGCCGTTTGCCCCCGGCAGATTGTTCTTTCCGCTGGCATGGAGCGCGGACGGAACGTTGTTCGCGGTCGGCACGGGCGACGGGGGCGCGACGCTGTATCAGATTGCGGATAATTGACCGGCGCACGCGGCATAAAGTGCGGCAGGTTTGCAAACGGAAAAACCGGTCAGCGTCTTGTGGCCTATGCGTATAACCTGACAGAGTGTTTCAGCACACAGGAGCTACGCATATGCTACGGCATGTTTGGTTGCGCCTCAATCTAGCGGCGGCGCTGATAGTTGTTGCCGCGTTTAGTATTCTTCTCACGCCAGCGGCGAGCATCGCACAGCAAGACCCCACACCAACCTTCGGATTCGAAATGCCCACCATCGCGCCGCCGCCGACCCGTCCGCCGCTGCCTACGCCCGCGCCGATCAATTTGAGCTATGCGCTGGGGTTTATCTCGGAGCGCGACGGCCCCGCGAATCTTTACATCATGGACACCAACGGCACGATCCGCCGTGTGACGGACGAATCCTTGCCACATTGGTATCCTGACTGGTCGCCGGATGGCTCTACCATCATCGCCCACGCACATCAGAGTGCGGCGGTGTGGTCGATCTATGCGTTTGATGCAGATGGCGCAAACATGCACTTGCTCACTGACGAGCCAACGCGTGACGCAGCACCGGAGTGGTCGCCGGACGGCACGGCCATCGTGTTCACGCGTGACGAGGAAATCTGGCTCATGCAGCCGGATGGACGCGACCAATACCCATTGGTAGACGATCCAACGGCGCTGCCGGGGGCGGTATCGGGCACCGCATGGTCGCCGGACGCCACACGCATTGCGTTCTCATGCGACATAGGCGGTAACTATGAATTATTCGTGATCAACGTGGATGGAACCGGCCTGGAGCAGCTCACTTTCACTGACAGGGACGAGTGGTGGTTTGATTGGTCGCCGGATGGAACGCAGATCGCGGTGATGTCCGCGCGCGAGGGCAATTTCGATATCTGGATCATCGACGCAGACCCGCACGCAGCAGATCGCGTCGCGCCGCGCAAACTGACCGACGACGCAGGCGAGGACTGGGAACCGGCATGGTCGCCGGATGGCGCGCAGATCGCGTTTCATTCAAATCGCGACGGCAACCAGGAATTGTATGTGATCAATGTCGATGGTACGGGGCTGCAACGCCTGACCTTCGACTACGCGCGGGATTTGTCGCCGGTGTGGTTGCTCCCCTCGCAGGTGGGGGAGTGAACTACTGCTTGCTGCGTCAGGTAAACTTTATGGCGCATCAGGTGTCGCGTTATCGGGATCATCCTCTGGCAACAGTTGTTCTAATTGTTCGATCAGTGCTGGGATGGCTTGTGTTGCCGTGTTCCACAGAATTTCAAGGTCGATTTTGAAGTAGGCATGGATCAGGAAATTCCGCATTCCAATGATCTGCCGCCAGGGTATCTGTGGCTGTTTGTCACGCTCATCTTGTGACACATGCGATGCGGCCTCACCAATGATGCCAATTGACATTGACAGCGCACGCACGAGTTTTATGTCATTGCCCAATGCGACACGCGTTTCATCAATGGTGAAAGTAACAACTTCCCGTGCGGCGTCGAGCATGTGGCGCAGTCGCACCTGATCAGACTCGTTCATATACCGTCTCCGCCGCTGCAAGCACGCGATCCCGGAAATACGAACTCAACGCATTGGGCGTGAGCAGATCGACATCACGGCCCAAAATGCCAGCTAGTTCATCCTGCATCAGTACCATATCGAGAAACGTGACACCTGAATCCGGCATAAACTCGACCAGCACATCGATATCGCTCTCTGGCGTGAAGTCATCGCGCAGCACTGAGCCAAACAGCGACAGCTTGCGAATCGGATAACGTTCGCAAAAAGCGATCAGTGCCCGTGTGGGAATGGTTATCTGACGGTCAACCATACGTGTCCAGCCTTTATCCTACCGTGTGTTACCGGGATTCTCGTTCAAAATGCGTCCCAACTCACGACCCAGCAACCCGGTACGCTCGTCACGCAGCAGCGGCAGACGGCTGCGCGTGCGGTGGAGTTGGTTCAGATCGATCTCGTGGATGAGCAGCGTTTCCTCGAAATACGGCGCGCGGACCTGGAATTCGCCGTCCGGGTCGGCGACGGTACTCCCGCCCCAGAAGTTCAAGCCGTCCTCGAACCCGACGCGATTGCAGTGGACCACGTAGTTGGTGAACAGACTTGCATAGGCGCGGTTGACCAGTTCGACCCACCGCGCGCTGATGAGAATCGGCCCTTCGTCCAGACCACGCCCCGGACTCGCGCTGTGCAAGAGCAAGACTTCCGCGCCGTCGATCCACAGCAGGTACGGCGGCGACGCGTGCCAAAAGTCCTCGCAGATCAGCATTCCGATGCGCCCGAAGCGTGTCTCAAAGGCCCGCACACTGTCGCCCCACGCGAAATAACGCCCCTCGTCAAACACCCCATACGTCGGCAGGTACACTTTGCGATGCACATGCACGATCTCGCCCTGGCTCAGATACGCCTGCGAGATGAAGAAACGGTGGCGGCGATCTTCCTCCACGAAACCCACCGTTATGTCCATGCGATGCTCGCGGCTGGCGTTCAGCAGCGCTCCAAACACCGGATCAGTCGGGCCGGGATGCAGCGCCAACTCATAGACGAGGTCTTGCAGGTTGTAGCCTGTCAGCGAGAGTTCAGGGAACATGAGCAGTTGCACGTCCTGCCCCGCCGCTTGCCGGATCAACTCCAGGTGGGTTTGGAGATTTGTGGCTACGTCGCCGAGCTTCGGTTTGGTTTGGGCCAGTCCGAGTTTGATTTTCATGGGTTCGGATTCCTTTTCAGCGCGAACGACAACGTAAATAACAAACATCAGGGACGCCGCACGTCGCCGCGTCCCTGATGAACTATTGCGCTATACACGGCTACCCTGATCTTAACCCGAACTGTGGTTTACGGGTAGGGGCGCGCCCGACCTCTGGTCGGCGCTTGCCGCGACCAGGTCGGAGCAGAGCGCCGCCCCTACTGATAGCGCAAAATATCCGAGACAGTTTTGCGCGCCGCGCTGATCGACGGCCAGATGCTCGCGATGGTGGTGATGATCAACATTCCAATCAGCCCCAGGACAGCGGCTTCAAGCGGATAGCCCAGGTTGTATTCCTCGCCCATGTCGAGCGCCATAATCAACCCGTCGTTGATTAGCAAGCTCAGTGGCAAGCCGATCAGCCACGCCAGCAGACCCACGACGATGCCCTCGGTCAAAAATTGCGCGACGATGGAAGTCGATCCCGCGCCAATGGAGCGCATCACGCCGATCTCCTTCTGACGCTCGTAGACGCTCATCGACAGCGTAGACAGCAGCCCCACCGCGCCCACCAGCGCGATCAGCAGTGCCGTGAAGTTGAACAACACCTGGAACGTTACGATCATGTCCGACAGCGTTTCGATGAACAATTCAATGTTCGTGTACCCGGCTGTCACGCCGCGTTCCAACAGCGCTTCGTTGATGCGCTCGGTCAGATCGTCTACTTCGCCAGCAGTGGGATCATCAGCGGGCATCTTGTACAGAATGCCGCCAGGGACCGGCTCGCCCTCAGCGGTGACGCTACCGCTCAAGCGCGCGAGATTGTCCCAGGTGAACCACGCGCCGTCATAGGGGAATGACGCGATCCCGACGATGGTGAACTCGTCGCTGCGCCCGCCCGCGTGGATCGTGATCACATCGCCGACGCCCTTGTCCATGTACTCCGCAGTGGGCCGCGCGAGGATCACCCCGTCCGGGTTGCCTTTCAGACTCTCGCCCTCACCAATCTGGACTCGATAGGCGTCTGTCATAGGCTCGTATCCGTTAGCAAACAGTGCGGGCGGCCCGGTCGCGGGATCGAATTCTTTGTCGAATCCGTCAATCGCAATCGCCAGACTCATATACGGTCCCATGTCCTGCATATCATCGAATTCCTGCGCCATGACTTCGCGCACGATGGGCAGATCGTCAGCGTGGGTCGGCTCGACGGAGAAGTGCGAGTTGTAAGTGTTGAACATCTGGTTCAGCACTTCGTTCACCGACGCGAACACCGCGTAAATGCCCATAAACGCGCCCGCCGCCAGCGTCAGCGTGATGACTGTGAGCAAGATGCGGCCCTTCTTGCGTAGCACGTTGCTCATGCCCTGCCGGATCGTGATCGGGACCGGCAGCCGTGCGATCATCCGTGCCAGCGGCCCCGCACCATACGCCGAGGAAATACCCAAGTCGGTGATGGCTTCGATAATCGTCACGCGCATCGCGTTCAGCACCGGCAGCAGTGAGGCGGCAACGGGCACAGCTAGCCCGACAATTACGCCCATCACAATCGCCTGCGTGGAGTAGGTGAACTCATCGATCATCGAGTTATACGATGCCGCCATGCCCTGCGCGGCGAAAAATCCGGAGGGGACGCCCAACGCGACGCCCAGGATCACACCGATGACGCCATAGATGAGCGCCATCCCGGAATACATTATGAAGTTGTCGAAACCGGTTGCGCCGAGCGACTTCATCACGCCGATCTGCGGCTTTTGTTCGGAGACAATGGCGTTGAGGACGTTAAACACCAGGAACCCTGACACCACCAACGCGATCAGCGCCAGCAGAACCATCACACCGCCGAACGTGTTAGCGCTGCTTATCAGCGCGTTTTCGGCGGGGTCTTCTTTGAAGGTGAAGCCGGGGATGTACGAGCCAGTTTCGGCAATTGTGCCCTCGAACTCGTCGCTGAACGAGTCGGCCAGCGCATAGTCGTCATAGCGTGCATATACCGAGCTATAGCCAGGGAACGCGGCGAGATATTGCGCATCGGCGAACGTGGCGTAGAGGCTGTCTTCGGGCAGCACGGTGGTGAAGGTCGCGTAGCTATAGGGATGGAACACGGTCCCGACGACGGTCCACGTTTCGGTGGGTACATCGCCATTCCCCGCGCCGTTCTGGACCTGGCTCAGCGCACGGACCACGATCTGATCATCTATCTCCAACCCGAATTTGTCCGCGAGGCGACGTTCGACGACAAGTTCTTGCGCGCCGTCTTCAGGAAAACGACCCTCGACCAGGCTCGGCGGTTCGAGTTGCAACTGATCATATGGCTCGGAGTAGCCAAACACGAACGAAGTGTGGAAATCTTCGTCGTCCGGCAGTTTCCAATACGCCGGATACACTGCCTGTCCCTCTACGCGTGACACGCCCGGCAAATCGCGCAGGGCGGCGAGAGTCGCGTCGTTGTCCGGCGTCACGCCCGGCGGAATGCCGAGATACGAACGGATCATCGCCAACGCATCTTCGTCGAGGTCTTCTTCAAGCTGGCGCACGACCAGATCGCTCATCGTAAAGAGCGTCACCGTGCCAAACACGCCGATAAAGATACTGATCGATACGAGCAGGGTGCGTGCTTTGCGCGACCAGACATCGCGCAGGATTTTTCTGCCTCGTGTTTGCATAAATGGGTTTTCCTCAGTGGCTATTAAACGATACTTCTATAGTGTACGTTCGAGGTGGACATTAGTTGCGGAGTATGTTATGTAGTTGCTCATAGCACCACAAAGCTGAACCCCATCTTGATCCCTACCCCGCGTTTTACGCTGTTTGCGGCATTGTGGTAAACTCAAGCGCATTATAGCAATAAATAGTTTGATGACCCTTGCAGTCCGTGAAAAAGTACACTTGTTAAAGAGACTCTTATGCGCGTCGAACTGCAACAGATCACGAAAACGTTTGGGCGCGTGCGCGCCAATGTCGATATTTCGCTGACGTTTGAAGAAGGTCACATTTACGCTGTTCTGGGCGAGAACGGCGCGGGCAAAAGCACGCTGATGAAGATTATGTCGGGCTACCAACCCGCTGACAGCGGTCAGATCGTCATCGACGGCAGCCCCATCGCGCTCACCACGCCCACCGATGCCATCGCACACGGGATTGGGATGCTCTATCAAGACCCGCTGGATTATCCTCCCTTCTCCGTACTCGAAAACTTTATCGCCGGGCGACCGGGGGGCTTTTTCCCCGACTCCGCCGACGCACGCCAGGTGTTCAACGAACTCACCGTGCGCTTCGGGTTCACCCTCGATCCTGATACCTATGTCGATATGCTCACCATCGGCGAACGCCAACAGTTAGAGATTCTCCGGCTGCTGTCGCTCGACGTGCGCGTGTTGATCCTCGACGAGCCGACGACGGGCATCAGCGCGGAACAAAAAACGGCACTGTTTAATGTGCTGAAGGCGTTGGTGCGTGATGAGGCGATGACGGTGGTGCTG
>CBEVZO010000160.1:0-7274 GCA_965554365.1 uncultured Anaerolineae bacterium | reverse complement strand
CTGTGCCCATAGGCAAAACAACCCGCCGCAAAGAGGGGGGTCTCGCGGCGGGTTAGAGTCTATATTGATCCAAAAACAGTGTGCAAGGTGTCGGGGTGCCCGGACTTGAACCGGGGACCTCTGCGTCCCAAACGCAGCGCGCTAGCCATCTGCGCCACACCCCGTATAGTACATAATGTTAGTATACATGGCGTATCAAAGCATGACAAGGGGGTTTTTGTGCGGATATGCGATGATCGGAAGTGCGCCCCAGATCGCACAGGGTCTATGCCCTGCTCCGCTCGACCGTTAGTGTATTCAGGGCGTGCCAGGTTGAGTACATCAAGGACGCGACACGCGGTCAGTGTTTTGCCAGAGTGCGACACGTTACCCTGAATTGGTGAACATAGAAAATATTCAATACACTATGTTCAGGGTGCGTTCCCGGATTAAAAAGTTAAGTGGCATAAAACCCTCCCTGAGCGCGACTGAGCGCCACCGGGTGATCGAACGCGCTGCTACGCTCTTGCCAAATGGAGATAAGGCGTTCCTATGAGTAACCACACCCTAACCGCGATTGACGGTATCCGCGTCGGACATGCGCACAACCTCGCCGGGCCGACCGGCTGCACGGTGCTGCTGTGCCCGCCCAACACTGTCGGTGGGATGGATCAACGCGGCGGCGCACCGGGCACGCGTGAAACAGATTTGTTGCGTCCGATGCACATGGTCGAGCATGTGAACGGGGTGCTGTTCACGGGCGGCAGCGCCTACGGGCTGGACGCGGCGGGCGGCGTGATGCGCTACCTCGAAGCACACAACATCGGGTTTGACGTGCGCGTGGGCGTCGTGCCGATTGTCCCAGCGGCGGTGATCTTTGATCTCGATCTGGGTGACGCGACAATCCGACCCGACGCGGAGATGGGTTTCGCGGCGTGCGAGAATGCCAGCGCCGATCCGGTCACGGAAGGATGCGTCGGAGCCGGAGCCGGGGCGCGCGTTGGCGGGCTGACTGGACCGGGCTTCGCGTGCAAATCTGGCGTGGGGAGCGCAGCGGTTGATTTGGGCGATGGACTGATCGTCGCGGCGCTGTTCGTGGTGAATGCCGTAGGCGACGTGGTAGATGCAGATGGCACGATCCTCGCGGGAGCGCGCACGCCGCCGGACGGTGAGCAGTTCGTGGACACGATGCAGATGCTCCCGGCGCTGGCACGCATGGACACGGGCGGCGGGACGAACACCGTGATCGGCGTGGTGGCGACTAACGCCGCGCTGAGCAAGGAAGCCGCCAACAAAGTCGCGCAGATGGCCCACGACGGACTCGCGCGCGCGGTACGTCCGGCGCACACCATGCTCGACGGGGACACGATCTTCGCGCTGGCAACGGGGAGTGCGGGACCTGCGAATGTGACGGTGATCGGGGCGTTTGCCGCTGAAGTCACGGCGCAGGCGATCCGGCGCGCGGTCCAGGCCGCGACTCCGCTGGCGAGGTTGCCAACGGGCGTAGAGATTAGCAAAAGGTAAAAAGAGCATGGGACACGGATAGACACAGATAAACACGGATTTTAAAGCTTGATCTGTGTTTGTCCGCGTTCATCCGTGTCCCATTGTGTTTTCTGGTTTACACGTCGAAATACAGCCGCACCTCGAACGGGTGCGGGCGGTTGCGCACCGCGTAGTGCCTCAGGATTCTACAAAACCAATCCCTGAGTTCCGCCCAATCCCAGTGGCTACTGTACCGAAAGCACCTGTCTCTACATCTGCTACAACAAGATCATATGTATCATCACCTGCTCCAGTTTGCTCGAGCCACCATAGAAAACGACCATCGGGCGTCCAGGAGAATACCGGAGTAAACGAAAAGTAGCTTCGTTGCAAGCTGCGTTCAATTTGGAAGCAGTTTCCGATCCAAGTTTCTTCATTCAAATCAAAAAAGTGTACCGCGCTCTGTGTATGATCCACATTACCATAATCGACTGCGAGAAAGCGATCTTCAGGTGCCCAGGTTAAATATCCAACGTGTACATAAGAGAAGTCAGCAGGCGGAAGGATACTATGTGCCAAGCTACCATCGCCTGCATCGAAAACATCTACAACATCTAAATCGAGCGCGTAGTCATCTCTCCGTAAGGCTATGAATTCATCTTCTTGAGACCATTTGATATAACTTAAGCCAGTCTCAATATCTACCTGGTGACCTGTTTCAATTTCTAGTATACGCAGAGTCCTTGTACCTTCAACCCATACCCAAAATGCCATACTATCGCCTGATCTGTTTCGCACAACTGGGGTTCTCCGTACATGATCGGGAATTTCAGGGAGTTCTAGTATTTGGGTTGAACCAGTCACAACGTCCAGAATATACTGTCCAGATTTATCACCTTCGACAAAGCGAACTTTGTTATAGAACCATTCGATTGCAACAGGCCAGGTTGTTGAAGCTACTTCGCGAACAATAGTCACTTGAGACCCGTCAATAGGCATCCATTGCCAAAAACGACGTTCCCCTGAATCTCGGATTAAGAGCATCGACGAAGCATCATCAGCAAATAGAAGGAGTATAGGAGTTTCGGTGTTTGCCAAAGAACTCTGTGAGTTGGTGACAGGGTTGACCAGTTGTAGACTGTCTTCGCCCGGTGTTTGAAGGATTAAACGCATATTGGATGGTAGCTCAAGAACAGGGCGATCTGGCGAGATGCGGGGTACACATTCTCCTGTAGCTATATTTGGTGATTGGGCAAAAAGGGTTGGGGGTGAGAGCAGTATTGTCAAACATACAGCGGACAAAAAAACTCTCAGACACCACTTACGAGGGATTCGTCGAGAATTTCGCATAACTATAGCCTCAAATATTATGGGACACGGATATAAAACCTTGCTCTGTGTTTATCCGCGTTCATCCGTGTCCCATTTTGTTTTTTTGGTTTACACGTCGAAATACAGCCGCACCTCGTACGGGTGCGGGCGGTTGCGCACCGCGTAGTATTCGTATTCTAGCTTATATTCGATCCAACTCTGGATCATGTCCGCACTGAACACGTCTCCCGCCAACAGGAACGCGTGATCCGCTTCCAGCGCCCGTAGCGCCTCGTCCAGCGAGCCGGGTAGCTGCTTGATCTCGGCGCGTTGTTCATCGCTCCACCCAAACACATCCTCGTCAATCGGCCCGAACCCGGCCTCGGTGGGATCGATCTGGCGGCGGATGCCATCCAGCCCCGCGAGCAACTGTGCTGACAACGCCAGATACACGTTAGATGTCGCATCGGGCGGGCGGAACTCCATGCGCGCGGCTTCCGGCTGCGTGGCGTACTTGGGAATACGGATCGCGGCGCTGCGGTTGCCCAGCGAGAAGAACGCGTTAACCGGCGCTTCAAAGCCCGGTACGAGGCGGCGATACGAATTTGTGCTGGGATTCGTGAACCCCAACAGTGCCGCGCCATGCGTCAGCAAGCCGCCGATGTAGTAGCGCGCGAGTTGGCTCATGCACCCATAGCCGTCGGGATCGTAGAACAGGTTCACGTCGCCCTGAAATAGGTGTTGGTGAAAGTGCATCCCGCTGCCCGCTTCGCCATACAGCGGCTTGGGCATGAAGGTCGCGGTCTGGCCCCGGCGCACGGCGGCCAGCTTGGTGACGTACTTCACCAGCATCGACGCGTCGCCCGCCTTGACCAGCCCCATCAGCGGCGTTTCGATCTCAGACTGCCCCGGCCCGCCAACCTCGTGGTGATGGTATTTCACCGGCACGCCCATCGCTTCGAGATGCAGCGTGATCGCGTTGCGCAGGTCGAATAGCTGATCCTTCGGGGGAATCGCGTGGTAGCCACCGTGCAGCGGGATGTAGTGTCCGTGCCCACCGTCGGCGCTGTTCCAATCAGCTTCGTTGGATTCCAGGTGATAGCTGGCGCGGTTCACGCCGTTATCGTAGGCCACATCATCGAACACGTAGAACTCGAACTCCGGCCCCCAACGGCTCTCGTCCGCGATGCCCGTTTCACGCATATACGCCTCGGCGCGGATGGCGATGTTGCGCGGATCATTGGTGAAGACCTCGCGCGTGTCGGCTTCGAGCGTGGTGCAGATGAAGCTGAACGTGAGGACTTCCCAGAACGGGTCAGGGAACTCTGTGCCAAGATCAGGCACGAGGACCATATCCTCGGCTTTGACGTTCTTCAGCCCCACCGAAGAGCCGTCGAAGCCGATGCCGCGTTCCATAAGCTGCGGGGTGAACTGCGTGGCGGGGACGGTGATGTGATGCCAGCGGCCCCAGAGATCGCAGAACTTAAAATCGACCATCTGGAAGCCATTTTCTTTGATGTGGGCGCGGGCTTGATCAAAAGACTTAAACATGCAACACTCCTGAAAAAATAGTATTCGTTACAATTTTCGAACAATCAACACTATCCCCCTGACTTTACCCTACCCGCCCCGGTTTTGGCTATGCGCAAATTCAAATACGAATCTCACTGCAGCAGCGCGCCGAAAACGCAGAGAAAAGAGAGGAAAAAACGAGATGTTCTCTTGTTTTTCCTCTGCGCTCGCTGCGAACGCTGCGGTAAATTTTTTCGTCACATGACGCTGCCCCATGCAAGAGTCGTTAACCCGCTGTCAAACAGCTTTAACGGTATATTAACCAATGCGGTATTGTCAGCGTGGGCTAGCTGGTTTACAATGAGATGAAGATGAAGCTAGATCGCCTGTCTGTAAACTCCGCCCCAATGTCCCAACTGCTCCCAGTCTGTCGTTCTGTGAGTACCCTGCTGATTCGCGCGTTGTTGCACGGTGATGTGCGATACGTGCAGCGCAGTCATGCGTATAGGCGGGTAGGAGGTGCAGTCTATGTCAACTACTGAACCCCGACCAATTACACCGCTAGACTTGCCGCTGGTGCATCGCTTGACGGCCAATCGTTTACCGCTGGATACGTGTGCCGCCTTGACGCGTGGCCTACCGGGTTTGGAAGAGGCGCTGCTTTCGGCTGTACCGCTAACCGACCTGGGCGCGCCAACGTTTGTGGTACGCAACGGCGACTCCGGCATGATTGGGCAATTCCGCCACCGCGCCGCGTGTCGTGTCGCGCATCTGACGTTTCTAGCGCCGGACTCTGCCGGCAGCAACCCTCGTGAGTGGGTATCGCTGCTCGAAACGATGGCGTTTGAAGCGGGCAAACGTGGTGCGCATGTGCTGAACGCCGAAGTAGATCAGGATCACCCGATTTTTCAGGCGTTCCGATTGGCAGGTTTTGCGGTATATTCCAGGCAGGTGATTCTGCGGCGCGCGCCAAGACGTGTGACGCACAGACAGCGCGGCTTGCTGCGCAGTGCCCAGGATCGTGACGCGGTTGCGATCAGCACCTTACAGAATAACACGGTCCCCCGCCTCATTCAGCAGGCGGAAGACCCTCAACCAGCGCCAGATTACCAGGGTTTAGTCTATGAACGAGAGGGACAAATCGCGGCGTATCTGGCAGTTTCGGAGGGCAAAAGTGGGGTGGTCATCAAGCCCTATTTTCATCCCGAAGCGTATGATCAGGCCTCGACCATTATCCTGTCCGCATTGGCACATATCTCACGCGCCGAGCAAGTGCCGGTATATCTGTACGCGCGGTCTTATCAGGATTGGTTGCGCGGCGCGCTAGACGAAGTGGAGTTTGAAGCATGGACACATCAGGCATTACTGGTTAAGTACACTGTAGTCCGAGTGGGTCGTGTGCAACCTGTCACGCTACCCGACCTCGAAACGAACCGTCTGGTTACACCAGTAGCTGACGGACCGGTGCCACTCTTACGTCGATTCTCGCTTTTGCGTTGGCAAAAGCGTCGCACTAAGCGTCTATCGCCGTCTGTTGACCGGCACAATGGAAAGTCGATCACTGAACGGCGCAATGGGCAGTAGGAAAAAACACACTATGGAACGTCGAATTACGGATGACCTTGAACAACTGAAGGCAGTCCTGCCGGACTTCATTGTCACCGCGTTAGCGCGCTTGGGGCGCAACGACGACGATCTGCTGGAAGTCATCCTTGATCAAGGTCGCGTCCCTACCGCACGCTTCGTCGATGGCGAAGTCATCCTGGATGACCGGGAGATCACGCCGGAACTGCTAGCGTTTGCCACCGAACGGGTCGGCGATTTTGACGATGATAACCGAGCCGGGATCGAACGCACGTTGCACCGCATCAGTGCGATTCGCAACCGGCGTGGAGCCATCGTCGGGCTGACCTGCCGCGTGGGGCGCGCGGTCTACGGGACCATTGACATCTTGCAGGATATCATCGAGGCAGGCAACAACGTGCTGCTGTTGGGGCCGCCCGGAGTCGGGAAGACCACGCTGCTGCGTGAAGCAGCGCGCGTCCTCGCCGAGTCACGCCGGGTGGTGATCGTGGATACGTCCAATGAGATCGGCGGCGACGGCGATGTGCCGCATCCGGCAGTAGGCCGAGCGCGGCGGATGCAGGTCGCCAACCCAGGCTTGCAGCACGAAGTCATGATCGAAGCCGTCGAGAATCACAATCCTGAAACGATTGTGATCGACGAGATCGGGCGCGAACTCGAAGCGCAGGCCGCGCGCACCATCGCTGAACGCGGGGTGCAGCTCATCGGCACGGCGCACGGGAACACGCTCGACAACCTGCTGCTGAACCCCACACTCTCTGACTTGGTGGGCGGGATCGAATCGGTCACGCTCTCCGATGAGGAAGCACGGCGGCGCGGCACGCAGAAAACCGTACTCGAACGGCGCGCCCCCCCCACGTTTAACGTACTCGTGGAAATCCAGACGCGCGATCGTCTGGCGGTACACGAAGACGTGGCTGGGGCGGTGGACGCCAAACTACGCTTACGTCCGTTGCCCTCGGAAGTGCGCACGCGGCACGAAGACGGCAAAATCACCGTCGAGAGTGTGCGCGGGGAAAGCACCTTCGGGGAACGCAACAGCGGACGCAAGAACGGCAAACGCGGCGATAACAACCGTCATGCACAGCAGGAAACCGTGTACGATCGCGCCGATCCGTTCGAGCCAACCAAGCAAGCCGGGCGCTACCAAACGCTACACGTTTTCCCGTATGGCGTCGCGCGTAACCGGTTGATCGATGTCGCCAAGCAGCTTGGCGTGCCAGTGCAGATCGTGGACGATCTCGAAGCGGCGCAGGCGCTCATAACGTTGAAGAACTACTATCGCCGCCGCCCGCGTCTGATCATTGATGCGGAGCGCATGGGTATCTCGATTTTCGTGCTGCGTGCGAACACGCTGACGCAGATCGCAGATTTCCTGGTGGATATGTTTCAACTCTACAGCG
>CBEVZO010000159.1:0-7286 GCA_965554365.1 uncultured Anaerolineae bacterium | reverse complement strand
TTGGCTCTCACCTTATCATAGTTCTAAGATACAAGGGGCCTATGGCAATACGCCCACCATAAACGAGGAGAAAAACCATGCGACTCACCGATTTGTTCACGCGCACACTGCGCGACGCCCCGGCGGATGCCGAGATGATCAGTCACCAGTTGGCGATTCGGGCGGGCTTCGTGCGCCCTGTCGCGGCGGGGATTTATGCACTGATGCCTTTGGGTGTGCGCGTAATTGACAAGATCGCGGCGCTTCTGCGCGACGAGATGAACGCGCTCGGCGGACAAGAAGTGCGCTTACCCGTCGTGCAGCCCGCCGAAATCTGGCAGGCCACCGGGCGCTGGGAGTCGTTTGGTCCTGCCTTGCAGCGTTTCGAAAACGACTCCGGGCGCGCGTATGCGTTGGGCGCAACACACGAGGATGTGGTCGCGGCGTTGGCCCTGCGCGAGATCGGTAGCTACAAGCAGATGCCGCAGTTGATCTACCAGATTCAGACGAAGTACCGTAACGAACCGCGTCCGCGCGGCGGCTTGATCCGGCTGCGCGAGTTCACGATGAAGGATGCGTATTCGCTGGATGTGGATCAGGATGCGCTGCGGGCGCAGTATGAGCGTATGCTCGAAGCATATCAACGTGTGTTTGCCCGTGTGGGCGTGACGACGGTGCGCGTCGAAGCGGATAACGGCGCGATGGGCGGCTCAGCGAGTCACGAGTTTCTACTGCCGCACGCGCAGGGCGAAGATTCTTATGTTACATGCCCGGCGTGTGGTTATGCTGCTAATGCCGAAGCCGCTGAGTTTGCGCTCCCGCAGCCGGAGCCGGTCGATCTGCTGCCGGTGGAGCAGGTCGCCACGCCGGACTGTACCACGATTCAGGATGTGGCGGACTTCCTCGGCGTGCCCATGTCGCAGACGCTCAAGGCGGTGTTTTTCGTGCATGAACGCGCGGGCGAACCGGACCGTGTTGTGTTCGTGGTCATTCGCGGCGATCTGGAAGTCAACGAGGTCAAGCTGATCAACGTACTCGGTGGCGGCACGCTGCGCGTGGCAGAAGACGCTGAAATCCTCGCGACCGGGGCCGTACCGGGCTACGCGAGTCCGATTGGCCTTGCGTCGGACGTGTGGGTGGTCGCGGATCAGTCGGTCAAGGTTGGTGCGAACTTTGTCGCGGGCGCGAACGTGGCGGGCTATCACGTCACGGGCGTGAACGTCCCACGCGATTTCACTCCCACGTTTCTTGCGGACATCGCGACAGCGTTTGAGGGCGCGAGTTGTCCGCGTTGCGCGGAGGGGCGGCTCGTCATCGAGCGTGCGATTGAGTTGGGCCACTGTTTCGCGTTGGGCACGTTTTACAGCGAAGCGGTCGGCGTGACGTACCTCGACGCACACGGCAAAATACATCCGGTCGTGATGGGCAGCTACGGCATTGGGCTGGAACGGCTACTGGCGGCGATCATCGAGACGCACCATGACGATTGGGGCATCATCTGGCCCGCAAGCGTGGCTCCGTTTGATGTGCATATTGTCACGGTCGGTGGCGCGGACGAGATCGCGGCGACCGCCCAACTGGTCTACGACGATCTGCGCGCGGCGGGCTTTGAGGTGTTGCTGGATGACCGCAAAGAGTCGGCGGGCGTCAAGTTCACCGATGCTGATCTGATCGGCGCGCCGGTACGGTTTGCGGTCAGCAACAAGTCGTTGGGGCAGGGCGGTGTCGAGGTGAAGTTCCGCGCGGAACGTGAGCGCGTGATCGTGCCGTTGGATGAGGTGATCGACTGGCTGCGCAATCAGTTGGGCTAACGCAGTACGCGCGATTGGCGCGCCTGCCAGCGGTCCTGCACTCCGCATTGGGCCCCCGGCTGCGCTGTTCCGAACCGCTGTGGGCTTGCGGTGCGCCGTACCCGATCCAGGCGGTCCGCAGCGTCGTGAATGGGATGCGCGACTATGGTTTATCGGTCGCGTCGTCCCGGAGCGGAGTGGAGGACCGCCACATCTACGCACACAATAGCCAGCGCGGGTAGCTCTGCATGATAGCGTGATTGCACCGGCGTTTGCCCTCTCCCCCAACGCGAACTTGTTCGCGCCCCCTCCACGTAAACGGAGCGGGGACTTGCCCGCGCGACTGGCTCCCCCTTTCTCCGCCTGGGGGGAAAGGGGGTTGGGGGGATAGGGGCAAACCAACGCTCACGCTATTCCGCGGAGCTACCCCAGCACAGCATGTGCTAGAAAAAACGATGAGGCAATCCATTTGCGGGTGTGGATTGCCTCGCCATACCGTTTAGTACGGGACAGGATCCCGATGCTTCAGGCTACTACACTTCACAGTATATATCAAAATCTCCAAAAGTCTACAAAGTCTACCGAATTATGTAGGTTTTGGTACATTTTAGAAGTTGGCTGTTCCACTGGCACGCCCCACACTACCACCTGTCCATCCCAGCCCACCGACGCGAGCAGCGTGCCGTCCACGTTGAACACGGGGCGGATCGCCAGGTCGGTGTGTCCGCGCACCTGGTGCAGTTCCTCCGTAAAGGTCGGGGATGCGGGGTCCGTATCCCAGAAACGCAGCGTGGTGTCGTTGCTGGCGGAGACGGCGAACGATCCATCCAGGCTGAACACGACGCCGTTCACCGGCCCCGGATGGCCCAGCATCACGCGCAGGGTGTGGGTCGCGCTGTGCCGTCGCACGCGCCAAATTGTGGCCTACTTCATCGGAGACCGCAGCGAAGCGAGTTGTCTTCAACTCTGGCGACGCATCCCGTTGCCGTACACGCGCTGTCACTCGTTCAGTGACTTCTGGGCTACTTACCAGCGCATTTTCGCCTTGGACCGCCATCAGTCGGTGGGCAAAGATAGTGGGCAAACCAACCCTATCGAACGTTGGTTCAACACCTTGCGTCAGCGCGTGGCTCGCTTTGTGCGCAAAACACTGTCCTTTTCCAAGTCCGACAAGTGCCATGAGTTAGTCTTTCGGCTCTTTGTTCATCGTTACAATCTGGCCTGTATCAGTTAAAGGTTCACCACTACCGGGGGCACGCCGTCAGGATCAGGTGGGCACTATAGGGGCGTATTGCTATACGTCCCTACGAGAAGTTTATCGACTTTGGGACATGCGATCACAGCCCTGATAACAGGCATATGACCCTTGTCAAGCCCCAGGGGGCATGATATACTGAAATTGCTGAGTTAAGGACCGAACGCGGAGAAGTGGGCAACCCCCACTTTTCGTTGTATATGGTTGGTTTTTACAGCACATCATCGCTAAACCAGAACTGAGTAACGGGTAAACATGAAGAGTGATTTCACCCTGGCGTTTAATGAGATCGTAGAGACGCGCGCGCTGCCACGCGAAATCGTGTTGGAAGCGTTGTCGCAGGCGCTCGTCTCCGCGTATAAACGCGACGCGAACATTGGCAACAACCAACAGGTCGAGGCGTCCATCGACGCTAACGGCACATCTGAGATTCGGCTGGAAAAAGAGGTCGTGGACGAACTGACGACCGACCAGACCGAGGTCATGCTGGACGTGGCGCGTCAACACTATCCAGACGCGGAGATCGGGGACATGGTGATGGTCCCGGTCAAGACTGGCACGAACTTCGGGCGTATTGCGGCGCAGACCGCGAAACAGGTGATCTTGCAGCGCATCCGCGAAGCAGAGCGCGAGTCCCTGTACGACGAATTCATCGAGCGCGAGGGCGACCTCGTGACGGGTACGGTGCAGAGTGTGGCCGGGGGCACAATCACGTTGAGCCTGGGCCGCGCCGAGGCTGTGCTGCCGCGCAAAGAACAGATTCCCGGCGAACGTTATCGCCCGCACGACAAGGTGCGCGCGTATGTCGCCGAAGTCAAGAAGAACAGCCGGGGACCGCAGATTGTGGTGAGCCGCGCACACAAGAACATGCTGCGCCGCTTGCTGGAATATGAAGTGCCCGAAATCTACAACGGGCAGGTCGAGATCAAGAGCATCGCGCGTGAAGCGGGACATCGCTCGAAGGTCGCGGTCGCGGCGCTGCAAGAAGGTGTCGATCCGGTGGGCGCGTGCGTCGGGATGCGCGGGATGCGTATTCAGAACATCGTGCGCGAACTCGGCGACGAGAAGATCGATGTGATCGAGTGGAATGTGGACCAGGCGCAGTTTATCGCGAAGGCGCTCAGCCCGGCGCGCGTGAATGATATGCTGCTCGAAGAAGACCTCGACACTGGACGCACGGCGACCGTGATTGTGCCGGATGACCAGTTATCGCTGGCGATTGGGCGCGAGGGTCAAAACGCGCGTCTTGCCGCCAAGTTGACCGGCTGGCGTATCGACATCAAGAGTGCGTCGGAAACGGCGCTCAAAGCGTTCGAGAAGATCGACGACCCGCCGCTGTCTAAACTCAAAGAAGAACAGCCGGAGTTCATCGCCGAAGTCGCGCGCATTGTCGAGAAGAAGATCGCCAACCGCCCGATCCCGCCGGAAGAATTCAAAACCCTCACTGAGTTCGCGTCGCAGGCTGAGCGTATACTGCTCGACATCCGTGACGCTATACGTAACCAACGCCAAGAAGCGATGGACACTGTGCGCGCGTTGGTCCCGGACATCGCGTTTGAGATGACGATCCGCGAGTTGGAACTCGACGATGACATTAACCGCGCGCTCTCGCGTATTGAGAACGTGGGCGACCTGATGATCCGCATGTTGGCGGACGAACGCGGCCTGGAACGGCTGCTCAAGCAGGGCAGCGCGGGTGACGATGCGATGGAAGCGATTCGCTATGCGCTCGACGATCTGGTAATTCTGCGGGCCGAAGAAGTCGCAGCCGAGCCAGAGGCAGACGAGACCGCAGCCGAGATGGAAGCAGACATCGAAGCGGAGCCGGAATTAGAAGTTGAGGCTGTCGCCGAAGTCGCGGACGAGCCAGAAGCCGTTGTTATTGTGGACGAAGATGAAGCAGCAGCGCCCCCGGCGATCATTGAGCCAGAACCAGATGTGGTCCCGGTCGGCACAATCGCTGAGGTGGACGAGGACGAAGAAGTGCCCCCGGCGATCATTGAGCCGGAGCCTGTGACGGACCCGGATATGCTTGTCGCGAAAGAGACGCCCAAGAAGCTGCGCCGCAAGTCAGAACCGGCATTCACTCTCCCTGACGAAGAAACCTTCGACGACGACGATGACGATGACGATGAGGACAGCGGCGACGAACTCGAACGTCGCGAGAAGAAGCGCAAACGTCGTCAGTTGGTTTTCGATGAGGAACGCGGCGAGATCGTAGCCAAGCGGCGGCGCAAGGGTGGCCGCAACCGCGACGAGTGGGAATCCCTGATCGACTGAGCGTGTACGCTAGATGAAGCTATCGCGGGCTGACGTGGAACAAGTACGTCGGCCCGCTAGATTGCAGATTGAGATGCCTGGCAAACTAAAACGACGGAAGCACGTCCCCCAGCGCACTTGTGTGGTGTGCCGCACCACGTCCGACAAACGGACGTTGACCCGCCTGGTCCGCACGCCGGATGACGGCGTACAGATCGACCCGACCGGTAAGCGTAGTGGACGCGGGGCCTATCTATGTGATGATAGTGCGTGTTGGGATCGTGTATTGGACTCGGATGTGTTGGCGCGCGCGCTGCGTACCACACTGACCGAGCAAGACTGCGACCGGCTTCGGGCCGCGCACCCGGACCCGGAGAGCGCATAAGACCGCCAGTCAACTACCCATTCCTCCCAATGTAAAAACTTGGGTTTCCTGCGGAGTTATTATATGACCGAAGAAAAACAGATTCTCGAACTACCTGACTTTATCACCGTCCGCGAATTGGCGGACCTGATGGAAGCCAGCCCGATTGAGGTGATGAAGGAACTCATCAGCAACGGGATCATGGCGTCGATCAACCAGCAGATCGATTTCGACACGGCGGCCATTGTAGTTGATGGGATGGGCTACGAAGCTCAACCGATCAGCTCCGCCGAAGAAGAAAAAGAAGACGATGAGTCAGCCCCCTCATGGCGGCAGACCATTGCGGGAGAAGATAAATCCAAGCTGGAAATTCGCCCGCCCGTGGTCGCGATCCTCGGTCATGTGGATCATGGTAAGACCTCGCTGCTGGATCGTATCCGTGAGACGAACGTCCAAGCGGGCGAAGCAGGCGGGATCACGCAGCACATCGGCGCGTATCAGATTGAACATGAGGGGCGGCTGATCACATTCCTGGATACGCCCGGTCATGAGGCGTTCACGGCGATGCGTTTGCGCGGGGCACAGGGCGCGGATATCGCGGTGCTGGTCGTTGCGGCGGATGACGGTGTGATGCCGACGACACGCGAAGCGTTGGCTCATGCGCGCGCGGCGAGTGTTCCGATTATCGTGGCGCTGAACAAGATCGACCGTAACAACGCCAATCCCGATTATGTGAAGCAGCAGTTAGCCGAAGAACTCGATCTGCGCTCGGATGAATGGGGTGGCGACACGTTGGTTGTGCCGGTCAGCGCCCTCACGGGTGACGGTATCGAAGATTTGCTTGAGGCGATCTTGTTGATCGCTGATGATACCTCCATCCATGCGAATCCAGATGCAGTGGCGTCGGGTACAGTGCTGGAAGGACGTTTCGAGCAGGGGCGCGGCGCGATGGCGACACTGCTGGTCCAGAACGGCACGCTGCGCACGGGCGATGTAGTGATCGCGGGTGTGACGCATGGGCGCATCAAGGCGATGTTTGACGAACAGGGCAACCCGGTAAAGGAAGCTGGTCCGTCGCTTCCCGTGTCGGTCATGGGCCTGGATATACCGCCCCATGCGGGCGATGTGTTTGAAGTGGTCAAGAATATCAAGGGCGCGCGTGCCACAACGGAGACGCGTCGCGTGGAGATCACGCAAGAGGCGGCGCGTGTGGTCGTAGGCTTGTCGCTCGAAGACGTGTTCGCACGTTTCGAGGTGGGCGAGGCTAAAGAACTATTACTGATCCTCAAGGTCGATGTGGATGGTTCGTTGGAGCCGGTTGTGCGCTCGGTCGAAGCGATTGAGGTCAGTGACAGCGAACTCAAGGTGCGCGTGTTGCACTCCGGTGTGGGTGCGATCACCGAGGACGATGTGAACCTCGCCAGTGCGTCGCAAGCGATCGTCATTGGCTTCAATGCGCGGCCTGATAACGCGGCTGCACGGCTCGCGGAATCAATGGGCGTGGATATTCGCTCGTACGACATCATCTACAAGCTGATCGAGAGCGTGGAACTTGCGCTGCGTGGTCTGCTGGAACCGGAATACGCAGACAAGCGTATCGGTGTGGCCGAAGTACGTGCGCTTTTCCGTATTCCGCGCA
>CBEVZO010000158.1:0-7309 GCA_965554365.1 uncultured Anaerolineae bacterium | reverse complement strand
GTCGCCGCCCAGAGTCAATGTCACATCTTGTTCGCCTGTCAGCGGCATCGGCGGCACAAACAACAGCCCCTCTTTATGCGAGCCTTCCAGCCACACATTGTAACCGCCCTCATACTCCTTCGCCCCGGCCACACTCCACCGCACGCGCACATCATACTCCACATTGCGCACCAACTCCGCGCCGCCCAATACTTCCAGCGTCAGCGTCACGATGGGCCGCACCTCTACATGCGCTGTCGCAGTACTGATCGCGTCGCCACTGTGTGCGCTCAGCGTCAGTGTGTAAAGTCCAGTGTGATCGAAAGTCAATGTATACGCCATCGCGCCCGGTTCCAACGCATAGGGCTGTTGACCGCGCATACTTTGGGTAAACAGCGTCAATTCAGTGGCCTCGTCCACTGCCCAGGACACCACGATTTGCTCACCCAGCACCGTCACCGGTGCGCTGACCTCAAAAGTCGTGATCACCGGAGGCTCATCGGGTGTTTCGTCGTCGCCATCACCGCCCAGTAACAGCAGCCCCAAACCCACCACAGCCAACACAATCAACGCCACCAACGGGATCGCGAGCAGCGGGGACCAGGCAGGGAGACGCCCCTGATCAACATAGACACCGGGAACAGTCGCCAAAAAGCCCGACGGATCGTGTGCGCGGGCAGAGATCACGAATTCGTATTCCTGCTCCTGCCCAAACCAACGTGTGCGCCGTGTACGCACTGTCCCGATGAGCGTGCGCCGCTCGCCGGGGTCAAGTTGCACCTGCCCGCCGGGAATATGGACCAGCAAAGCGCGCGATTGATTCATGCCCTGAATTGTCAACGGGAGGATGGCATTACCCTGGTTATGCACATACAAATTAAAAGTCTCGCCCTCAGCCACGCGCGAACTGCCCAACGCCATCCCGAAACCGCTAAACGCCAGCACATGCAAATTGGTCTTGGCGTCGATGGTTTCAGCGGGCCGTAATTTGGAACGCACGCGCACCGTAAACGAATGTTCGCCGGGCTGACTTTCGCTGCGCCGCAGGGGTTTGAAACTGATCATCACCTGCGTGTGTTCACCCGGCTTCAGGGGCAGTTCCGCTCGGTCCGCACGTGCCCAGCCTTTAGGTAAACCGTCGATCTCGATAAAGTAACGGTCGGCTTCCTCGCCCACGTTTTCGATTTTTAGCCGTGCCTGGACATGTGCCCCCGGCGCAACCGCCATATCAGGGCCTTCCAGCACAATACGGTATGAGGGCTGCGAGAAAACCAAACGCTGCGTGGTTTCATCGCTGACTGCCGCATCCTGACCGAGTGGCGGGTGGTAAATTAGACGCACTTCACCCGTCTGAATTTCCTCACCACCGTACAGCAGCAACGGCTCGTTGGAACGCAGACGCACACCATCTACATACGTCCCGTTGACCGATTCAAGATCGGTGAGCAACACCTGCTGCTCTTGAAACGTAAACGTGATGTGATACCGTGAGATGGTCGTGGTATCGAGTACGATGTCATTCCCTGGCGAACGGCCCACGGCAATCGTGGCCTTGTTGAGCCGGTAGCTCTCGACAGGTTTATCCGGCCAGTACACATCGACTCTGCCGTAATTCATGCCAGCACCCCTTTAGCCCGCGTAACCATCTATCCCGTTCACACACTGTATTCCAATTGTAGCCACCTGCCACGAAACAACAACCTACGCCCAATAAACGCTTGTGCGGCTGCTATAGGGCGCTCTATACAACCTAAAATACATGAGAGCGCCTTACAGCGCCCTCATGCGAATCATTATTGATTGTGCGACGACTGGGAATTGGCTTAGTCGAAGCGGATACGCGGGTCCAACCAGGTGTACATCACGTCCACCAGGATGTTCCCGGCGATCAAGAAGGTCGAGTACAGAATCGTCACGCCCATGATCATCGTGTAGTCGCGCGCCGCGACGCTATCGACAAACACCTTACCCAACCCCGGTATCACGAAAATCAACTCCACGACGAATGTGCCCGTCAGGACCGCGGCCAGCAACGGACCAATAATGGTCGCCACCGGGATCAACGCGTTCTTCAGCGCGTGGACATAGATCACCACGCGTTCGCGCAACCCTTTGGCGCGCGCCGTCCGCACGTAATCTTCGTTGAGTACTTGCAGCAAGCTAGCCCGTGTCAGGCGCGCTATACCAGCGCTCATACCTGTACCAAGTGTGATTACCGGCAGGGCGAGAATTTGCAGGTAGTAGAGCGAAAGTTCCGGCCCCTGTTGCCACTGATTCCTATCATCAGCCACAGGAACCCAGTCTAGCTCCACTGCGAAAATAAAGATCAGCAGAGGTGCCACCACAATGCCGGGTGTAGCTTGTCCTAACACGGCGAAGAACATTGACACATAATCGATCGTGGTGTTATGGTACACGGCGGCCAACACACCCAACGGCACCCCTAGCAAGAAGCCCAGGACCACCGAGAAGAGGCCCACCTGCATAGACACTGGCAGGCGTTTGGAGATTTCCTCACTCACCTGCACATTCTGGTCACGCAGTGCAACGTTCAGCGATGGGCCAAAGTCAAGATGTAGCACGCCCCAGATGTAGATAAAAAACTGTGAGTCCAGCAGGTCGATCTTCCAACGTGTATGCTCTTCGTATACAATCGCGCCTTGCTTATCACCACGCACCACAATATTATCGGTACGTTTTATGGGCAAAAGGCTCCAGTCATCATCCGGTTCAAACCCATCATTCCAGGTATTGAACAACACCGGCTTGTTCAGCCCGAACTTCTGCTCCAGCATCTTCACCTGGTATTCGGGCATTTTCTTTTGCCCGCCCACAAAGCTGAACGGCCCTGCAGGCAGCAGATGCGACAACGTGAAAGTGACAAGCATAATTGCAAACAAGACTGGGATCGCAGCGAGAATGCGCCGGATCAAAAACTTGATCATACTCGCGCCACCTAAGAGGCCCACAACAGTGTCAAGTATTTTCTTGACCATGTCAATTGCCCCGCCAGAGTTTGTCTGAGTTTCCATTACCTAAAGTCCTTAATCTCTATCCTCGGAGCAACACATAGTCACTCCGAGGATTATTCGCGATGCGATGGTTAGCTACTCGGTATACGGTTGCAGATCACGTGCAGCAGCGAAACCGGAGAGTAGCACACTGTCGTCGTTGTAGTCCACCGTGACGCTATACGAACCGTTGCCGGACTCTTCCCGACCAATAATCGATGATTGACCGGTGCATTCGATAGCATAGGAGAAGCTAAATCGATCGCGTGTGCGATCTTTTTCTAACACAATGCCCGTAATAATCATCGGCTCATCGCGTAAGCAACGTCCCACGAATTCCGTATTAGCTCCCAGGATGTCTGCACTACCGATTGTGGGCGGGACACTTGACCAGAGAACGCCTGCTTCATCAGCTTCTACGGCGTCGCTGTATTCGTCAAACACCACCTGCTGACCAATCACAAAGTCAATCGGTCCCTGCAAGAACTGTTGATCCGCCCAACCGGTGTGGTCATCGTACTCTGTGCAGTTGCCGTCTTCATCTTGTGCCACACATTCCTGGCAATCTACGTTGTAGTACACCGTATCCACCGCAGCATACGCATTGATATGCGCAACATAACCTGAGTCACACTGCCCCACCAGGTTGGCGTCATCGCCAGACAAGATTGCAGGGCCGGGGTCCTCAGTCAGATTCAACGGCGGTGAAAAGATCAACACTTCGCGCTCGTGCGGGGCAGTCGCAACCGCTTCGCCTTCGCCCTCAGGAGCCACTGCATCGCCTTCACCTTCAGCATCCGGCAGAGTGTCCGCAAACACCTGCACCGGCGGCACATAGATTACCGTGTTCACATCCGTTTCAAAGCGCAACGGCCCGACAAACAACGATTGCTCAACCCAGCCTTCAATCTCACCACAAGACATCTTGTAGTAAGCGACATTATCAACGAGTCTCACTTCTTGCGCGATCAGCACATCACCTGTACTGCAATCGCCCTCAGCCAATTCCGCTTCAGCAAGCGGCACAGGTTCGGTGGTCAAACCAAACTCGCCATCAGCAGGATCAATCGCAATAGCTTGATCATCAGCATCCATCTCGACCGGTCCAAACAGGCTTGCTAACTCGACCCAACCCCGCATCGGACCACCCGCCGTCAGGCATTCGATCTCATAGAAAATCGTCTTGATGCCGTCATCATCGTGGTCGGTAGCCACAATCGCCATGACACGCACCAAGCTTTCTGGCTTACACGTTTGCAAGGGATTGGAGGGCATCGGGCGGAAATTGCTAGAACGATCCAGCAATTCAACCGCGTTACCCATACCACCTTCCGGCGCAAGCGCAATCGCCAGATCGTCTTTCAAGAAGTCCAACGGTCCCGCCACACGATCTTCTGCAACCCAGCCCACCGAACCAACGCAGTTGACCAGGTAGTACACATTGCCATTGTGATCCATACCCACGTACAGTACGCGCGCAGATGAGCCACCCTCGCACGACCGTTTGGAGTTCACCAAACTGTCGTCCAACGGTTCAGGATCAATAGTCAGGTTGAAAAACGCACGACCTGGTTCCTCAGGAGCCAGCACGATTTGAAGCACTTCAAACTTCGATTCCTCAGGAATATCCGGAGGTGGTGGTGTGTATTCTGGGGTTAGCTCAAACAAGCCAGGAACCTGACCCGAATAGCACGCCAGTGAGCCAAACATAATACTCACCAGCACCACCAGAAGCGCCACCGACATACGGGTGTTTCGTGTTCTCACGTTAACAATTCTCCTCATCCAACGTATTCGGCGCGCATCATGTGCCACGCATGCGGGGATCGAGCGCATCTCGCAACCCGTCACCCACGAAATTAAACGACAGGGTAGTGAGGACCAACGCGATACTAGGCACGAGCAAAATGTGACGATTCGAGAAGAAACCACCCTGGGTACGTACCAGGCTGATCATCGCTCCCCAGCTCGGCGTACCGGGCTGCACGCCCAGACCAATGAAACTCAGGAATGCCTCGGTGAAGATATACCCAGGGATTGCCAGTGTTTCAAGCACAATTAGCGGGCCTAGCACGTTGGGCAGCAAATGCACGAAAATGATACGCCGGTCGCTTGCACCAACGGCACGCGCCGCCTCAACAAACTCTTTTTCACGATATGACAGCACCAAACCACGCGCCTGACGTGCCATACCGATCCAGGCCAAGGCCCCCAACGCGATAAACAGGAACAACAATCCGCCCATCTGTTTGTTGAGGTCCAGCACAAACCCCACAAAACCACCGCGTCCCGTGTCCTGGTATTCGCGGGCAATTTCGGTGAAAAACACCTGCATGAGGATGATCATCACCAGGGTGGGGAAACCATACATAAAGTCGATGAAGCGCATCATAATGTTATCAATCCGCCCACCATAGTACCCAGAAATAACGCCGTAGATCAGCCCCAGAATCAGACTCATCGTCGCGCCCACGATACCGACTGACAACGACACCTGAGCACCATAGACCATCTGGGTCAGCCAGTCTTTACCAGCACTATCACCACCAAGCAGATAACACCACTGCTTGGCATCCGCATTGGGTGCTTCGCGGAAGCAATATTGATTCTGCACTGTCACCAGTGCGTCATTGTTCAACCAGCTACACCAATACGGATTCCGTTCCATTCCATCACGCGCGCACAACCCGGGATCCGGAAACGGATCCTGTGTGGCTGCATTAACGGGGTTAATCGTATGGTGCGATTCGGCCCCGGTACGCGCATCCAATAACCCAACTGCCGTCCACAGCTTAGCGCTAGCTGCAATGGACAAGATTATGATAATCATGACCAATGCTACCAACGATGCTTTGTTACGCCGGAACAAACGCCAGGCGTCAATCAAAGGTGTAGACTGAGGTCGTTCTTCTTCCTGCAACGAAATTGGCTCTGCGCCTTCGGCAACTGCCATGTGATATTCTCCTTACTCCCTAACCGTCATACCTGATCGGTCGCTTTGAGGCGGCTAAGGAAATAACGTCTCGAAAGCGGATCAACACACCATCCGCCTGCACTTCATGCTTAGATGACCCGATGACAAGCAACCCAGTGTTCTGGCAGCACTTCCACCAGCTCCGGATCCTCGTCAAAGCACACATCAACCGACACCGGGCAACGTGTATTAAAGTTGCAACCCATCGGCGGATTAATCGGGCTAGGCACATCACCTTTGAGGATGATACGCTGCCGCTGTTCTTCCACCACCGGATCGGGCACAGGAACCGCAGACAGTAGCGCCTGCGTGTACGGATGCAACGGGTTGGTATAGAGTTCTTCACTCTCGGCGATTTCCACGATCTTGCCCAGGTACATCACCGCCACACGGTCACACAGATGGCGCACCATACTCAAGTCATGGGCGATGAACAAATACGTCAGCCCCAGGTCATCTTGCAACTGCTGCATCAGGTTCACGACCTGCGCCTGGATCGACACGTCCAACGCCGAAATAGGCTCATCGGCCACAATAAACTTGGGATTGAGCGCCAACGCACGCGCCAAACCGATACGCTGACGTTGCCCGCCAGAGAATTCATGCGGGTAGCGACGCACAAAGTAAGGGTTCAAGCCCACCAACTCCAGCAGTTCGGCCACACGGTCGTCGCGTTCCTGCTTGGTCCCAATGCCATGCACCACCAGCGGCTCAGACACAATACGACCTACCGACATACGCGGGTTCAGCGAAGCGTAGGGGTCCTGGAAGATCATCTGCATCTCTTGACGCATTTTGCGCAGAGGTTCACCCTTGAGCGTGGTTAATTCCTCACCCTCAAACCGCACACTGCCTTCAGTGGCACGGTGCAGTTGCAGGATAGTGCGCCCAGTAGTGGACTTTCCACAGCCGCTTTCACCCACCAACCCCAGCGTCTCACCCTCATAAATGTGGAATGATATGCCGTCAACAGCTTTCACTGCTGCCACTTCGCGCTGGAAGAAGATCCCCGACTTAATCGGGAAATACTTTTTGAGGTTGTTCACCTCGACAATTCTGTTTTTGCCGTCTGCGCGGGTGGTGGGACCGACTTGCTCAACCGGCTGTGTACCAGTATTAGGCGAGCTCATAGCCACCCTCCTCTTCGCGAATGTCTACCCAGCACGCCATCACATGATCGGGCGGGCCATCGGGTACTTGCTGCAACGGCGGATTCTCTGCGCGGCACTGTTCGCGCGCCCAGGGGCAACGCACCTCAAATGGGCAACCCTTCGGCAAGAACCGCATATCAGGCGGCGAACCTTTAATCGAGAAGAGTTCCTGGTTTTTCTGATCCAGGCGCGGT
>CBEVZO010000157.1:0-7310 GCA_965554365.1 uncultured Anaerolineae bacterium | reverse complement strand
GCCACACATACGGCAGGCGTGTTGCAGCGTGTCCCCGTGACACCGGGCACTGAACTACGTTTTAGCGCCTTTATCTATGTCTGGTCGTCTGCATCGTTTGCGAATCCTGATATCAGTGATGACCCGAACAACGTTGTGGTGAGCGTGGGTATCGACCCTAGCGGTGGCATGGATGCGACCAACCCCCATGTGGTGTGGTCTTCGGGTGCCGAATTCTACGACGAATACCGTGAGATTTCGGTCGCGGCGACATCCAGCGGCACAGCGGTCACTGTGTTTGTGCGCAGCGTGACCGATCCAGAAGGCTTTGTCGGCACGAACAACGTGTATGTGGATGAGGCGGCCTTGCTGCCGTTGGGCATGGTCCCGACCGACACGCCCGCTCCTACCTTCACGCCGGATATCTCGGTTCCTGTGCCAACGCAGGAAGGGACGATCACGCCCCTGCCCGTGACCAACACCCCGTTGCCGACGTTCACACCGACACCAGCCCTCCCCGGTGGTTACGACGATACGGTGCTGTATACTGTTGTTGCGGGTGACTCGGTGTGGGGAATTGCGCGGCGTTTTGATAGCTCGGTAGATGCGATTATCGAGACTAACGGCCTGAACGATAACGGTTTCTTGAGTATTGGGCAGACGTTGGTGGTTCCGGTGCAGGGCGCAGCGCCACCCGCGATTCCGGCAACCTTTACCCCAGTGCCGACACAAGCGACTGGTACAGGTGGCCCGCTGCCGACGACGTCGGCCAGTTACACAGTGCAGCCGGGTGATACATTGGCGGGGATTGCGTCACAGTTCAACACGACGGTGAACACGTTGGCGCAGATGAACAACATCGTTAACCCTAACCTGATTTTCCCTGGTCAGGAGTTGACGGTATCCGGTCCGCAGCCTACCGTGCCGCCCGCGCCACAGCCTACCGCGCAGCCCACGCTTGTGCCGTTTATCCCGACGATCACGCCGACGCCAGATATGACGCAGCCATCGCCGCAGCCTAATCCTGGCACGCATGTGGTGCAGCCGGGCGAGAACCTGTTCCGTATCGGGCTGCGCTACAATGTGATGTTTGATGTGCTGGCCCGCGCGAATGGCCTGTGGAACCCGAACCTGATCTTCCCTGGACAGGTGTTGGTGATTCCGTAATGGGCGATTGGCGCATAATCCGCAGCGGCAGCACAGGCGAGGTAGTGCTGCCGCGCGCGAAATGGTGCAAGAGTTTTTGGTGTCACCTCAGGGGGTTACAGTTCCGGGGCAGTCTGCCGGAAGACGAGGGCCTGCTCTTTCTCTACAACCGCACGAGCGTGATGGATGCTTCGATCCACATGTTCTTCGTGTTTTTTTCGATTGCGGCGGTGTGGCTGGACGATGAAGGGCGCGTGGTTGATGCGAAACTGGCGAAACCATGGCGACCGTACTACGCGCCACAAAAACCCGCGCGTTACCTGATCGAAGCGCCGCCCAGTTTATTGGAGCGTGTACAGATCGGGGATCAGTTGACGTTTGACGAGCAGGCCACCTGACTGACACTACGTTAGTGCGGTGGGTGATCGAGCCTTGTCTGTTTGGGGGCCAGCGGTAACGACACATGGACGGTCGTGCCCTTGCCCTCTTTGCTTGCCAGGTCAATCGTACCGTTGTAGCGTTCGACCAATGTTTTGACCGTCGCCAGCCCGATGCCCGTGCCGATGATTTGCGATTGCTTGGCGTTTTGCGCGCGGAAGAATTCGTTGAAGATGCGCGGTAGATCGCTGGCGGGGATGCCGATCCCCGAATCCGCGATGGTGATTTCTGCCGTCTGATGGGGCATGTCGATCTGGTACGTGATTTGCACGTCGCCGCCGTCGGGCGTGTACTTGACCGCATTGTTGATCAGATTCCCGAAGATGATTTGCAGCCCCACGTTGCCGGACATCACAATGCCCGGTTCATCGTCCATCTGGCAATCCAGCACAATCTGTTTGCGCTCGACATGGGGGCGTTCGCGATCAATGATCTTGTTGAGCGTTTCGCGCACACTGTCGGGGATCAGCGGCGCGTGGGCGGTGATCGCTTCGCGGCTGCGCGCGAGTGTCAGCAGATCGTCTACCAGTGTGTGCAGCCCTTCCAGGCGGCTCGTCACGCGTGTGAGAATCGCGTGTTGCTGGTCGCTAAGTTCCCCCGCATAGCCTTGCTCGATGTTGCGCATCAGCGAGAGCGACGCGCCCAACGGCGCACGCAGTTCGTGTGTGGCGACACGGACAAACGTTTCGCGCGCGTCGTAGAGTTGGCGGATGTGTTCCTCGCGCTGACGGATACGTTGCGCGTTGCGCGCGACCAACTCTGAGAGCGTGAATACTGTGGTTCCGAAGAAGAACAGTACACCCAGGATGTAGTTGTCGTTTTTGTAGAGATCAGTGCCTACGTGCAGATCATCGATGGTAAAATGCGATAGCGTGCCCGTGCTTTCCAGCCATGCCAATCCGGCCACAATGGCTATCGCCAACAGTGCAAGGCTGCGCGTTTGCCAGGGGACGAGGATTGTGCCGGAGAGTGCCGCGTGGACGAAGAAGTAGGGCAGCGCGGGGCTGGTGACGCCCCCAGTGAAATGAACCAGTGCCAGCATTGCCAGCCAGTCGAGAATGATCTGGCCCCAGGCGATGTGCTGGATCAGACCTAGCGTGCGTTCCTCGGAATTGGCGATCACCAACAGCACCGTGTTATAGACTAACACTACCACGCCAATCGCCAACAGCCGGACAATTTTCAGGTCGATGCCCATGACCCAGTGTGCGAAGGCGGCCCCCAACAGAATGCCAAACCCAGCTATCCATCGCAGGCGGATGAGTAGCTGGGTGTTATGGCAGAGTTCTTCAAAAGTCGGTTGCAGCCCGCGTGGGGGTCCTGATGTGGCCGTGTCGGATTGCGTTGTCATGCTCATACTTCCTCGCATCAGAACTGATCACCTGGAGCCGAAGATCAGTGCGCTACGGGTCAGGCGGCAATAAGCAAGGATGCAAGGCTTACACACCACCGCACTTCGGAAGATCAGGCAGGTACAACCATGCGCCGCTGCACACGCTGATAGGCTGAGTCAGCCGCATTCAGCCGACTTATTTGTTCAGCAGGTTTTTGATCTCGTCGAGCAGTGCTTTCGGATTGACGGGCTTGTCAACGAAACCGTCAACGGGCAGATAATCTTCGTCCGGGCCGAAACGCAGCGGTGTGGTCTGGTGTACCGCCGTCACCATCAGGATCGGGATCGCTTTGTGTTCTTCTTTGGCTTCGGGGCCGTGCAGCGTGATCGCCAGTTGGAATCCGGCGGTATGCGTATCCATCATCACGTCGAGAATGATGAGATCGGGTTTGAAATCCTCGACCGCCACCAGCCCGGACGCCTGTGAGTGTGCGTCTTGTACTTCGTAGCCGGCGCTTTCCAGCGGCATCCGCAGCGCCAATACTACATCGGGATCGTCATCAATAATCAAAATCTTCGCCATGTTAGTTATTACTCCTGACTTCGTGTATCAGGGCTTCCAGCAAAGCCGGTAACGCGCGTTGGACCGCCTCACTCATGGGCTGGTCCCATTCCATATTGTGCGGCTGAACGCCGTAAAACACAACTTTGGGCGGCAGGCAGTTTAGCGTTTCCGCCAGAACCAACGCCTCTGTGACACCTGTTTCGTGCAGCGAAAACAGGCGCTCCCGCAGGTTGAGTTTGATCTCTGCCCATGTGAAACGCCGGATTGTGCCCGGTTCCAGCTCCATTGGAACAGCATCGACCAGGATCACCCGGCGATATTCTTCCATGACCGGGATCAAGCCCAGTCCATCCGTGCCGCCGTCGATCACGGTGACATGCGGGGGCAGATCGTCGCGTTGTTGCAATGCCTGTGCCGCGAGTACGCCAATCGCATCGTCGCCTAACAGCGGATTGCCCACGCCCAGGATCAATGTGTCGTGTGTCGCGTCCGGTGCGTCACCCATCGCCGTGCTGCCCTTCACCACGTTGGCATATCAGGGGGCACGTGGCCCCCTGTGTAGGTCGGTGTGGTGCTACTTCCCGACGAAGGTTATGTCGAGGAAGTGCGTCGAGCAGGAAATGCACGGGTCATATGCACGCACCAGCATTTCCATCTTGAGCCGGATATCGTCTTCTGGCTCGGTGATCAGCGTGGGAACCAGTGCCCGCATATCCCGGTCGATGTTCGCCAGATTTTGGCTGGTGGGGATGACGCAGTTCGCTTCTTCGATCAGACCGTCTTCACCAATCTGGTATTCGTGGAACAGCGTGCCGCGCGGCACATCACATGCGCCGACACCACGCGCGCCGGGTGTGAGTGTCACGGGAGCCGGTGCTTCCCACTCGATCCCGGTTTCGATCAACTCGTCCAGCAGACGGATGATATCGTCGAAGCAATGCACGATCTCGACGACCTGCGCCGCACTGTTCATGAACGGGCGGTAGCACACCGCTTCCATACCCAGGTGTGCGGCGGCAGCTTTGGCACGGTCGGAAAGCAGCGCGTGCTTGAGGTTGAAACGTGCCAGCGCGCCTACCATGTAGCTATCGCGACTGAACGCGGCGTGTTTGGCGGTGGCGTGTGGTTCGAGATATTCGTTAGTGACCTGGCGATACTCATCAATGGGCAGTTCGTGACCGTCTGTGGTTCCGATTATGCCGTCGATGAACCCGTACTCATCCGGGTGTACCAACGCGACGTATTCCGTCTCGCGCTCGAAGGTGGGCCAGGGCAGTGTGCCGAACAGTGCGACCGTCTCATCGACATCGGCCAGCAGTGCTTCGGCCTCGTCGCGCAGTGCGACGAGTTCGGAAACTTTCGGGTAGTGCGTGAAACCACCAACCGTCATGGCGATGGGGTGCGTGTGACGGCCTACAATCACCTTGCACAGGTCGCCGGAGAACTTCTTCATCCGTAGGGCGCGCTTGACGATCTCCGGATGGGTGGCGGCGAGTGGGATTACACTGCCGACATTCAGGAAGTCCGGTGCGACCAGCATGTAGACATGCAGGATATGGCTGTCGAGTACTTCGCCATGCAACGCCAGCTTGCGCAGCGCGACAGTCTGCGGCGTGAGTTCGACTTGCAGCGCATGTTCGGTGGCGCGCAGACTGGCTGTCGCGTGCCCGATGGCGCAAATACCACAGATGCGGCTGGTGATGTGCGAGGCCTGTTCGTAGGGGCGGCCACGCAACATTGCTTCAAAGAAGCGCGGCGTTTCAACGATTTGCAGTTCGCACTGCTCGACGGTGCCATCACGGATGTCCACAACGATGTTGCCATGACCCTCGACGCGGGTCACATGATGGACGTTAATGCGGACGTTTTCGGTCATAACTGGTCCTCCTTAGGCGCGGCGAATGTGGATGTGGGGAGGGGGGGATCGACGCTGATGGGTGTACTCAATGGTGCATCCTCGCCCATCTCGGCCAGTTGGTAGTGGTTGAACATCGTGAACCGCACGTCAATTTCTTCGTCGCTCATTCCGTGCCCGCGCAGAATCTCGCGCATGGCCTCGAAGTTTGCCTCAGGAGCCCAGCCCCGGCAGCCTTCGCAGCCGTCGCCATAAGTTGGGCAGATCGCGCCACAACCCGCGCGCGTGATTGGCCCCAGGCAGGGTTTGCCCAGTTTGTTCAGGCAGTCGTTTTCATTGAGCTTGCATTCCACGCACAGCGGATAGTCCGGCAGCTTGGGTGTGCGGCCTTGCAGTACCATCTGCACGATGCGCAGAAATTCATGGCGGTCAATTGGACAGCCGGGGATCGCGGCATCGACTTTGATCACTGCCGAGATCGGACGAGCCGGATAGCTCGCGTAGGCCTCTTTGCCTTCTGCGCCATAGACGTACTGTTGGACGTTCTCAATCGCCCACTTGTTTTTCATCGCATTCACACCACCGAGGTGTGCGCACGACCCCAATGCTACGACGAGCGCCGCCTGTGCGCGAATCTTGTGCAGGCGTTCTTCGTCGCTTTCGCGGGTGCAAGACCCTTCGATAAAGGCGATGGCGTAATCTTCGCCTTTTTCGGTCATCGCCTCGCGGAACTGCACGATCTCGACCAGATCGAGCAGGCCGAGGTGCGTTTGCAGCAGGTCCACGACGGTCAATTGGCAGCCTTCGCAGCTTGTGAAGTCGAAGAAGGCGATTTTCGGTTTAGCAGTCATTAGAGCGCCTCCTCAAATGCCAGCGCTTCGGCATAAGTCCAAGACGGACCATCCTGGCAGGTATAGCGGTGATTCACTTGACAGTGACCGCATTTGCCCACCGCGCATTTCATGCGGCGCTCGAAGCTCAACCAGATTTGTTCCGGCGTAAGCCCCTTGCCAAGCAGTTCCATCGTCACAAAGCGGTACATGACGGGCGGGCCGATGGTCACGGCGATAGTTTTGTACGGGTTGATGTTGATATGCTGGAACAGCGTGGTAATCACGCCTACGTTGCCGGTCCAGTTGTCATCGGGATGGTCAACGGTGATCATCAGTTCGACATCATCGCGCTTGTCCCACTCTTCCAATACATCGGTGAACAGCAGTTCCGATGGGTTACGTGCGCCGTAGAGAATGATCAGGCGACCGTAATCGGTGCGGTTGTCGATAATCTGGTCGATGACCGAGCGCGCCGGGGCGAGACCCAGGCCGCCGGGGGCGATCAGGATATCTTTGCCAGCGAACTGATCCATCGGGAACCCGCGCCCAAACGGGCCGCGAATGCCAATTTCGTCACCGGCTTGCAGCGTGTGGATGATGCCGGTCATATCGCCTGCGTTACGGATGCACAAGCGGAACGTTTCGACTGTGCGGCTCGGTGAGGACATCACGCTGATCGGCGCTTCGCCGATGCCAGGCAGCGATACCATCACAAACTGGCCGGGCACGTTACCCAGATTTTGACCGTCAGGTAGCCGTACCGTGAAGATTTTTTCCAACTCTGTTTCCGGCTGGATATCTTCAATGGTCGCTACCACCGGCACATAAATCGAGGACTGCCCATCGACCTCACGCGGTGTGGTCGTCGTGGTTTGGTTAGCTAGTGGTGCAGCAAACATTGGGGCATTCCTCCTTTTACTGGTTCGTTTCCGGGTGCATTTCGTCGTGCAGCGCGTTTAGTGTGCTGGGGATAGTGATATCCACCAGGCACGCACGCTCACAGCGTCCGCAGCCCGTGCAGCCGGCAATGCCATGCACTTGCTTGATGTACTTGCCCTTGCGCATCACACGATGGCGGTTGCGCGCAGCTTTCGTTTCGCGGAAGTTGTGACCGCCCGCGACCAGTGCGAACTCACGGAGCTGGCAGGAGTCCCAGGTGCG